>JACPNY010000081.1 GCA_016185255.1 Pseudomonadota bacterium | reverse complement strand
GTTGGACAATGCATCAGAAGAACGGTGTGAATGCTAGGATCATCCATAAGAATATTGAGAATTGCTGAGTACCTTTTAGGGGAAGCGTCTCCAACGATATCAATAGGGTTTCCTTGCGACCATGTTGAAGGGAGGGAGACATTTAATTGCGCAAACGTAGAAGGAGAGAGAGTTGCTAAATTCCCTCTCAAAGAGATGAGTTCATCTGCCGCAAGAATACCCATACCTCCTCCATTCGTTAAAATTGTCAGATGATCTCCATTAAGTTTTGAGAGGTGAGTTAGGGCTAGAAGGAGGTCGTAAATGTTTTGAAGATCATACAATCGATATAAACCCGCTTGCCGAAAGGCAGCGTCGTAAACCGTATCACTCCCAGCAAAGGCTCCAGAATGCGATCGAACTGCCTGGGCAGCCGCTTGGAATCGACCTGACTTAATCACAACGACTGGTTTCTTCATAACTGTCTCTTTTGCGATTCTCAAAAACCTTTGAGCCTCTGTAATAGCTTCCACATAAAGGAGAATAACTTCCGTTTGTTGGTCGCTCTTAAAATATTCAAGGTAATCAGCAAAATTAAGGTCACTTAATCCTCCTACGGATACCACTTTAGAAAATCCAATGTCCATGCTATGCGCCCATTCTAATAAAGAAACGAGGACAGCTCCTGATTGAGACACAAAAGCAATATTTCCTTTTTTGGGAAAAAGAGGAGAAAAGGTTGCATTCAACTTCACCTCGGTATTGATAATTCCCAAACAATTGGGACCTATAATGCGAACCCCTTGTAGCTTTGCGGCTTCGAGCATTTTCTCTTGAAGATAACATCCTTCTGGGCGGTTACCTTCTGCAAATCCCGCCGAAATAACAACTGCTGCTTTTGTGCCTTTTTTCCCCAGATCTTCAATAATGCTGGGAACATAGAGTGCTGGAGCACAGATAACACTTAAATCGGGAGGAAAAGGAAGATCGGATGGCTTGGAATAACAGGGAAATCCTAAAATTTCTGAATATTTAGGATTGACAAGAAAAAGCTCTCTTTCATATCCCCCCTTAATAATATTCT
>JACPNY010000076.1 GCA_016185255.1 Pseudomonadota bacterium | reverse complement strand
TGCGACACAGATAAGACCCCCCTTAAGCTTGAGCGCAACATTTTGCGGCGTTGTGAAAAGGCAGCCTTAACAACTTTTTCAAGAACCTCCCAGGCAGGTGTTTCACGTGAAACAATTGGCGTCAATTGGACAACCGTTGAGGTGACTTTAGGGGGAGGAAGAAAGGCTCCAGGAGGCAAATCAAAAAGTTTTTTTATATGCGCGTAGGCCTGACACATAACGGAAAGGCGACCGTAGTCTGGAGTGTTGGGAGAAGCAGTGAGGCGGGCTGCCACTTCTTTTTGAAACATTAAAGTGAGACTTTCAAACTCTTCTATGTGTTGCAGCCACTGTAAAAGAAGAGGAACGGAAATATTATAAGGTAAGTTAGAAATAATTTTCCGAGGGGTTCTCCCGAAGGTATGAAGAGGAAGAGTGAGCGCATCCCCATGAAAAAGAGTAAATGTCCCCTTAAATTGACCCCTTAAAGGATCTAAGTAAGGAATGCAGCGGAAATCTTGCTCCACAAGGATAATTTCTGCACACGGGTACTTGATAATTTCACGAGAGAGTCCCCCCGGGCCGGGCCCCACTTCAATAACGGTACGATTCTCTAGAGGAGCGGCTGTCTCAACAATTCGCTTTAAAATATGAGGGTCGATCAGGAAGTGCTGTCCCAGACTTTTTTTTGCTCTTAAGGCACGGATAACCTCTTTTAAAGGCTCCATTTTACATACGCACCTCAATAAAGGCGTGGCGTCTCAAGTCTCGAAGCTCTCGTCTTGACAGCAAAGAGAGCTTTCTCTCAGCAATAGCTTCTCTGGCATCATCTTCCGTAAATTTTTCAGCCTTTTTGGATTTTTTGTCGCACACCATCACAAGAAGAGCCCCTTTTTCAGTGAGGAGAGGCTCACTGGCTTGATGGAGACTCAATTGTTGAACAACCTTTTGTAGAGGCTCAGGAAAATTGGACAGAGGTTCCTGGTGAGATAGATTAGAAACCGCCGATGGGACCTTATCTCTTGCGATGCTTTCAAGAGCAGAACAGCTTTTGGCTGTGCGAGAAATTTCTTCTGCTATATTCATAATGGCTTGCGCTTTTTCATCTGTGATGTCTTGAGAAAAAGGGAGGACTACTTGTTGAAGCGTTACAAGAGTCTGCTCTTCAGATTCCGGTAGCTTTTTTTCAATATATCCAATGATAACATACCCTTGAGGGGTGCGGATAGGCTGAGAAAGCTGTCCTGGAGCCATGTGAAGAACAAACTCTTTTATTTCAGGAGACACTTGATCTTCCGTAAGCCAACCCATATCTCCTCCTTGTGCCGCGGTTGCAGCTTGAGAAAATTGTTGAGCCAGCGCTGAGAAATGCGCTCCATTTTGAAGTTCTTCAATAAGACGAGAAAGATCATTTTTTACACGTTCTTCTTGCTCTGGCCCCTCAAAGGGCAAGACGATTTCAGCAAGATGATATTGGGTTTTCGTTTCTTTTTCCTTTTGAAGTTTTACTTCTTGATCAACCTCTCCTTCGGCAATTTGAAGTGTGGAGCTGTACTTTTCCCGAATCAATTCAACCCACACAAGATTTGCTTTAATTTGATCCTCAAGGGCTTTGAGAGGGATGTTATTACCCTGCATTAATTGGGCAATGTATCCTGTTGGCATACCATTCGCAGCTTCAAGTCGCCCTATGGCGTCTTTAATTTGATCGTCAGTAATCTTAATTTTATCTTTTTCAGCCTCAGCTAACTGCAGTTTTTCATCGATCATCACCCGTAGCATTTGAGGCTTTATTTTATCAAGATTTTGAGGAGTGAGTTCAAGTCCAGAACTGATCGCTGCCAAGCGAAGGCGATTCATGAGGTCAGTTTGGGTAATGACGCTCTTATTGACAATAGCCGCAATACGACTGGACGAAGAAGGATCTGCCTTAAGCACGCCTCCTCCTATCAAAAGGCTGAGTAGGATAAAAAAACAACGCATGAGATAAACCCCCTTAGACACTTAAATTAAAAAACAATATAGTCACTCTTATTCTTTTAGGGAATATGCTCTTTGCAGTCTTGAAATTTTTTTAAAAGTGGACAATTGTCATCCCAGTCCTCTCACATTGGTTGGAGTTAATGAGAAAGCTTACACGCTATATTTTCGGCCAGCTTCTTTTTACGATCCTTGCAGTTACACTCGTGCTGACTTGTATTGTATGGCTTATACAAACGCTCCGCTATATCGATTTGATTGCCAACAAGGGGATTCCTATTCTTTTATTTCTTGAAATGGTTGGTTACCTTATTCCTAATATCTTTGTCATTATCATTCCCATAGCGATCCTCATTGCTGTTCTTTTCATTTATAATAAGCTTATTGCAGATCATGAACTTATGGTTATGCAGGGGGCGGGCATGGGATATTGGCAGCTTGCAAAGCCTTCTATTATTATTTCTCTCTTTTTTACGTTTTTTCTCTATTTAATAACAATTTATTTTCTTCCTTTTTCTTTTCGAAAACATCGCGATATAGTCATGGCTTTAAGGCAAGAATCTTTAGCGAGCCTTGTATCTGTTGGGCAATTCAACACATTTGAGAAGTATACTGTTTACGTTCACCATCAAGATGCACAGGGCAACCTTTTAGGTATTTTAATTTATAATGCCACTCAAGAAGATAAACCCCTCCTTTTTATGGCTGAAAAAGGCATTTTATTTAATAAAGACGCAGAAGGAGCGCATCTCCTTCTTATGAATGGAAGCCGTCAAGAAAAAGATTTAACAACGGGAAAACCATCTATCTTATATTTTGATCAATATGTTATAGACACAAAAGAAAAAACCCCTGCCAATCAAAAGGGAACTCGTTTTCTAAAACCACATGAACGAAATATGGAAGATTTATTGAGCCCCAAAGAACCTCTTGCTTCCCCAATGCGCTTAGAGTTTTTATCAGCAGCACACCAACGGCTGACCGCGCCGCTTTATGCCTTAACCTTTGGTCTTTTGGGAGTGTGTGCGATGATCTTAGGACACTTTAACAGAAAGAGGCACACTGGAAAAATATTAATGGCTTGTATCGTCGCAACCTTTATTGAGGTGGGAGGCATGGTTTTCTTGCATGTGTCAAGTTATGCCCATTTAATGATTACCCTCTCTTATGGACTTATCATCACCCCAATCATTGTGTGTTTGTTTCTGCTCTCTCCGTGGGCAGAGAGTCTCGTTGGTCTCTTTCAAGGAGGGAAGCGTCTGTGAAACTCTTCAGCCTTCTGTCTCGGTATGTAAGCCGTTCTTTTCTTTATAGTTTTGTAACTATATTAGTGTGTTTGTTCGTGATTATTTTTCTTTTTGATTTTGCAGAGGTTCAAAGACGCACAGGGTCAAAAGAAATTAGTCTTGTAATCAAATTCACTATGGTTCTTTTCCGCGCTCCCCATCTTTTGGAACAAGCCTTTCCTTTTGTCGTTTTTATCGCCGCTCTTTTTGCTTTCTGGCGTATGAATCGCTCACATGAACTTGTGATCTTCAGAGCAATTGGCATTTCTCTATGGCGTCTCATTCTGCCTATAGGATTAACGGCCCTTTTTATAGGATGTGTTGCCTTAACAGTCTTTAACCCTCTCTCGAGTACAATGCTGGCAAGCTATGAGAACCTTGAAAAGAAATATTTATCAAATTCTAAGGAGGAGGTAAAAATTGAATCAACAGGCTTGTGGTTAAGCGAGCAATTGGGACCCAATCAGGTTATTTATAGAGCCAACCAAATTGATCTTAAGAGCTTAGAATTTAAAGATTTAACTATTATCGTAACCTCTCCTCAAAACAAATTTCTTGAGCGTATTGATGCTAAAACGGGTCAAATTCAAGGCAATCGTCTAGAGCTCAAAGAGGGATGGGAGATGAAAGCTGGAAATGTTGCTCAGCCCTTTACGCAAAAGTTAATTGAAACCTCTTTAAGTCAAACAAAAATTGAGAAAATGAAAGTTAACAGAAACGCTCTCTCTTTTTGGAAATTACCCGCATATATTGCTCTTTTGGATACATCTGGACTTAAGAGTCTGAAATATCGAATGCATTGGCATTCTTTACTTGCGAGTTCTTTTTGGTTAGCGGCCATGGTTTTGCTTGCCGCCGCTTTTGCTTGCCGCCCTCTTCGTCAAGGAAGAACGGTTGTGATGATTGTGATAGGACTTGGGGTTGGCTTCCTTCTCTATTTTTTCAAGGATGTTACCTTTGCGCTGGGGTCGTCAGGAAGACTGCCTCCTTTAATCGCAGCTTGGCTTCCCCCTCTTTTAACCGTTATGGCAGGGGCCGCTCTCGTCTTTAACCAAGAAGATGGTTAAAATGAATTTAAAAACAATAAAATTATACCTCTTTTTAAGCTGCACATTGACTCCTCCTCTTTATGGACTTGATACCGTTTCGATCGACGAAACCAAGCCTGTTTTGTATTATGCTGATAGTCAGACCTATGACCGTGAGCTTGGAATTTTAATTCTAAAAGGTCATGTAGAGTTCGACCACGAAGGGACAGTTCTAGAAGCTGATTACGTTACCTATAGTGAAAGCGCAGATCTTGTGACAGCTTCAGGCAACGTACGCATACGTCAGCCCAATGGGGATGTGAGTTTTGCTGAGTATGTAGAACTAACGGGAGATCTGAAGGAAGGACTTGTCCTTCAGATCCGTGCTCTCTTAGAAGATGACTCTAAATTAGCAGCCCTTGAAGGGCGCAAATTTGAAGATCGCGAAGAGCTTGATCAAGCTGTGTATACACCTTGCGAACTTTGCGGAGATAAGCCCCCTACGTGGCAAATCAATGCCAGACGGGCTGTCAAAGATGAAGTCAATAATGATATTCATTTCTATAATTCTCAACTTCGTATTTTAGATGTTCCTGTTATGCCTTTTCCTTATATGACTCAACCCTTAGAGCGGAGAAGTGGCTTTTTGATTCCTCAACCACAGTATAAGTCGGACCTTGGTTTTATCGCCCCAGTGCCCTACTATATCGTTCTTTCAGAAGATAAGGATTTAACCCTAGCGCCTGCTTATTTGACAAAACAAAATCTCATGCTTACGGGAAAATACCGTCAAGCTTTTGGAAACGGTGTTTTAAAAGTTGAGGGAAGTATTACAGATTATAAAAAATCGGCAAAAGATAAAGAAGCTGAAAAGCTCCATCTTTACACCATTCCTACAATCAGAGGGCATGTTTTTGGTGAGGGAGTATTTAATCTAACCGATGTATGGCGCCTTAAAGGAGAGGGCGGAGTCGTAAGTGATAAAACCTATTTTCGGAAATATGGATTTTCACGGTGGCAGTCAGCAGCTGTTTTTACGTCAAAGGCCACCCTCGAAGGGTTTTTAACGCAACGAGATTATGCCGCTGCCACCGTAAAATACTTTCAAGGATTGAGAGACGGAGATCGGCAAAAAAACATTCCTGCCGCTCTTCCTTTTCTGGAATATAGCGCTTACTCAGATGCTGATCCTTTAGGAGGGCGGTTCACTTTTGATGGGAATTTTTTAAATCTCTATCGTCCAGAAGGTATTAATATGCAACGAGGAATTGGAGAGATCGGATGGCAACGTCCATGGACCATTCCTTCAGGTCAAGTTTTTACTGTTTTTGCTTCAGGGCGTGGGGATCTTTATCAAGTGGAAGATCCCTTTCCTTTTCAGAAAAAAGGGGGAGGTGGCCGATTTTTCCCGCAAACAGGACTAGATTGGCGTTGGCCTTTTATCACGACTTGTCAGCAACAAAGCATTATCGTACAGCCACTTGCGCAAATTATTGCAGCGCCTCGCAAGGCTATAGGTGTTGCAGCTCGGCGCATTCCAAATGAAGACAGTACAGACTTTGAGTTTAACGACATTAACCTTTTCAGCTCAGATCGATTCCCAGGATATGATGTGCTCGATACAGGGAGTCGGGCTGTGTATGGAGGACAACTCCTTACCACAGGCAATCTTTTTGGTGATGTCGAGCTGTTTTTAGGACAGAATTATTCGTTCTCAAAGCCAAATGCCCAAGAAAAATTTCAAGGAATACGAAATGGTTTTTCCGATTATGTCGGTCGTGTTCAAGCGAGCCCATGGAGTTGGCTTAACTTAACTTATCGATTTCGCCTCGCTGAAAAATCATTTAAGCCGCTTGTTTCTGAAGTAGGGGGATCTTTGGGACCAGCCATTGCTAAACTTTCAGGAACCTATGTTTTTATTAGTAAAAACGCGGGGACGATAGATAAAAAAGATTTTAAACAGCTCAATATTACTTTTAGTTCTCAATTTACAAAATATCTAACATTTACGGCAACACTTTTGCAAAATTTACGAAAGAAACAAGATGGGGGAGGAGTTTTGTCGAGAGGGTTTGGTTTAATGTATCGAGATGATTGCTTCACACTTGGTGCTGCAGTGCAACGTCAATACTTTGTTGCAAGAGATCTAAAGCCGGCTACCCTTTTTATAGTTACCCTCGGCTTTAAAAATGTTGGGGATTTTCCATTATCCTATAACTTAGACAAGGGTTTGTTTGGAAATGAGAATTCTCAACAAAATTCTCTAGCGCCCTAAGTAGGACGTTCGTTTATAGGATTTTTTTGAAAGGGCGGCAGGGGAACTATCTGTTCGTTTTATACCTTCTTTATTCACTTCCACAAGCAGTTCTTGCCGGCACTTTCTGAGTTTGTTAAGCTCCTTCGCATCATCCCGATCTTGGATTTGAAGAGAACTAACTTTAATTTCGATAAGATCTAGAAGAATTTCGAGTGATTGCCGTGATACCATCAGGGGATCCTTTTTGATTAAACCCATGCCTTAGAATACCCTTTAAGGGGTTAAAAAATGATGAATAACGATGTCTCTTTTGTCTTTTGACGATTTTTCTCATTATCCTTTTGAAAAAGATGGACGATTTCTAGGATGTGATGTGGGAGAAAAAACAATTGGGTTAGCTCTTTCTGATAGAAATCGTACGATCTCTAGTCCTTTCACCGTAATTCGCCGTACCCAATGGAAGAAAGATTCTATAATTTTTTTCCAAGAAGTCGACAATCATCATATTTGTGGGATTGTGGTGGGTTTTCCCTTAAACATGAACGGAAGCGAAGGACCGCGTTGTCAATCAACGCGCCAGTTTGTTTCTAATCTTTTACAGGTGAGAGATCTTCCCGTCTGTTTGTGGGATGAGCGTCTTTCAACGATTGCGGTGACACGAACCCTTCTTGAGGCAGATCTTTCTCGCGCTAAACGGACGCAAGTTGTTGATAAGATGGCCGCGTGTTATATTCTTCAAGGTTTTTTGGATGCTTTGGGGACAAAAATTGCAAAATGAAATAAAATTTTATTGTCCTTACTTGTAAATAATCTAGAGTTATGACTTAAAATAAGGTATCTTACTTTAAAGAATATTTTTACTCACCGACACCTTGAGAGAATATGCGAAAACTTTTTGGAACGGATGGCATTCGGGGAAAAGCCAATGTAGCCCCCTTAACTCCTGATATTCTAACCCGTTTAGGACAAGCTATTGGGCTTTGCTTTATGCGAGGAGACCATCGTCACCGCGTTGTTATCGGAAAAGATACCCGTCTTTCTGGGTATATGGTTGAGTCAGCTCTTGCTGCAGGTTTTGTTTCTGTAGGAATGGATGTGGCTCTTGTTGGCCCTTTGCCAACACCCGCTGTTGCGATGGTCACACGTTCCTTGCGTGCGGATTTAGGAGTGATGATTTCTGCCTCTCATAATCCTTTCTCAGACAATGGAATTAAGCTTTTTGATCCAGAGGGGTGTAAACTTTCGGATAAGGTTGAAAGAGATATTGAAGCTAAACTTGAGTCGCTTCCCTCTCTAGTTCAACCACTTTTCTTAGGACGGATGACGCGTATAGACGATGCTGTTGGTCGGTATGTAGAGTTTGTCAAAGCCAGCATTCCACGAGATATCCACTTTGAGGGCTTGCGAATCGTTGTTGATTGTGCTCATGGGGCAGCCTATAAAGTTGCCCCTCTTGTTCTCAAAGAGCTTGGAGCAACAGTGATTCCCCTTTCTGTTGAGCCCAATGGGTTAAATATTAATGAAGACTGTGGGACAATCCATCCCCAATCCATGTGTGACAAGGTGAAAGAAGTAGGCGCTCATGTGGGAGTTGCCTTTGATGGAGATGCGGATCGCGTTGTTTTTGCTGATGAAACGGGATGCTTGATTGACGGAGACCAAATCATGGCACTCCTTGCAACCGATTGGGATGAACGAGACCTTTTAAAGAAGAAAGGTCTTGTTGGCACATTGATGTCTAATTTAGGGCTTGAACAATACCTAGAAAGCCGAGGCCTTTCTCTTGTGCGAGCAGCTGTAGGAGATCGTTATGTGGCTGAAAAAATGCGGACTGAGGGATATAACATGGGCGGCGAACAATCGGGGCATATCATTCTTTCTGATTATGCAACGGCAGGAGATGGGCTTTTAACAGCCCTTCAGGTGCTTGCCATCCTTACCTTGAAACAAAAACCAGCAAGCCAGGTGATGACGCTTTTTACACCTGTTCCTCAGATTTTAAAAAATATAAAGCTCGCGCCATCTTTGCTCAAAATTCCAGAAATCCAAAAAACAATTGAAAAGTCCCACAAGCGACTTGGGAAAAGAGGGCGTCTTGTTGTTCGAGCTTCTGGCACTGAGTCTTTGATTCGCATCATGGCGGAAGGGGAGGACGAAAAACTAACCCACGAGATTGTTGATCAAATTGTTGAGACCTTACACTCTTATTCTCAACAAGCTGTTGCTTAGGGTTTAATCGCCATTTCCCCCTATGTGTATTTTTTTCAAATCTATTCTTTAAAAGTCATAGCCGACTCTAAGAAGGGCTTCTCCTGTGTTTTGCCCACTAAAGACTTGGCCGCTCACATTGGCGATGATGTAGGTTCCATTTCTAAACTGCGTTGTTAAGGAGACTCCAGGCGCAAATTGATTCCGGGCTTTGTCGTCTCCTAAGACACTCAAGGTTTGAGGCTGGTTTACTAACCCTCCATTGATATTTGCCTTGGAAGACCCCACAGGTTGCTTACGTACAAACGCCAATTGAAGGGCTGGACGGAAAAGCGTCTCCCCACACACAAATGTCCGGTAAAATTGCGTTCCCACGGCCCCTCTCACAAACTGAGACGTTTTTGATTTGATAGCGAAGTTTAAACCTCCAGCATCTCTTTCTGTGTACCCATTCTCATGCACAAGCATATAACTTGCTCCCACATAAGGCTGCACCGTCACCATAGGCATGGCCCACGCATACCCAACTTCCGTATCCACAGAGAACTGGTTTCCACGATGGCTTTCCGTTGCTATCCGGTTGATGCTCGCAAAGTTAATGTTTCGGCTGGATCGATACCGATCCTGTCCTGCAATTACTTGTCCGTCCACATAAAGACCTGTCTGGCTCATCCACGTTCCATAAAGCCCCCCGTAATAACTATTCATATGACCTGTCCCACGATTCGTCTTCCACTCAAAGGGCGTTGTTGACAGACCTCCAAAGAGTCCCACAAAGGTATTTTTGATAATCTCGTGGTCAGCTCCCAAACTTAAGCCCCCTGTTTGGCTCCGAAGTCCCACATTCCCATTAGAACTACCCTTCTCATGAATCTGCCCATAGGCTTGGAACCACACAGAAGAACATCCTAGTCTTATTCTTTGGCTGCCAGGCATGCCTGATCCTTCTGCTCCATGGGGCGCTAAAAAGGAGAGAAGGGTTCTTTTGGGAATCACTGTATTTTCTTGCACCCGCGCAAAATTAAAGCCCTTTGAAAGCGTATCATTCACAAGCTTATAGAAAGAGGCCATCCGTCCTGAGGACACGCCCTTCAGTTTCCGGAGCTCCGCTTCAAGGTGATGAGTTTCTCTCAAATACTGTTGTTGTGATTGAACGTTCTTGCTCACAAGCTCACTATTCAAGAAGGACAATGCACCCATTTCTCCATATTGAGAGGGCTGTATTTGGTTAAATGCATTCGTAAGGCCTGCCGTATCTCCTGCTGCGAGCATCCCGTCCAGAATTTGAATAACTCCTCCCAGATCACTTGTGGTAGAAACTGTATCTGCAAAGGTATCAAAATACCGCGCGGTTCGCGCAGCATTACTCGTATTCGTGGAGGGGAAGAGGTCCACGAAATCTTGGTTTGCATTCACAAGAACGTTTACCGCGTTGGTTAGATACTGAACCGTATATTTGAGGCGCGTCCCCGAAATAAGATTGCTAAATTGACCAACAACTCCTTGCGCTGCAGTTAAAATCGTATAGGTTTTATTTTTAACTTCCTGACGATTACAATCACACGTAACGACATTAAGGGTTCCATTTAATTGAGCTTGCTTTCCGACAGCAATTAAATCCGACAGCCCATCAGCACTCACTTCAGCCACATATGTAGAAACCGGGGTCATGATAAAATTATTTACGATGGTTTGCGTTCCAATGGAATTTCCAGGGGCTATTGTCCCTTCAAGCATTAAGGAAAGCATACGTCCATTGCCCATGAGAGTTGCCCCGGGCGAAACAAAAACAGCACTGTTTGGAACGGCTCCATTAAGAGCTAAAGTTCCATTTTTTACAGAAGTTGATCCCGTGTAAGTTTGAGTTCCTGTCATAATAACTTTCGCTCCAGTGCCATCCACCTGAACACTCCCAGCTCCTGAAATCTGCCCTCCATAGGTGAGGGTACCCCCTGGGGGAGGTCTAAAGTCAAGTATCGTTGCAGGCGCCAAGTCAATCTTATTGGGTGCTGATTGCGTAAAAATAACCTCTCCTGCTTGGATTGATACAGGAGTTGTTAAAGAGGCATAGTTACCTGTCATCGTCAGAATTCCAGGTCCTGTTTTCGAAAACCCTAGCCCCCCAATGTTACCAGAAAACGTCCCATCTGTTCCCTGATCAAACACAAGAGCTGCGTTGTTTTGAATGGTTGATGTCGTAAGGGTCAACGCATTCCCTGTGAGCGTTCCTCCATTAACGATAATTCCCCCTCCAAAGGAGTTCCCTGTATTACCCAGAAGAAGGGTCCCTCCCCCTGTTTTTGTAAAAACGCCCCCTCCGGTAATTTGGCTATCGACAGGGCTAACAAGGCCCGTATTTACATTAACAGTTCCTGGACCTAATAGACTCACTTGACGTCCACTCATGAAACTATTTCCAATAAAATTAAGAACGCCATTATCAAAAACCAAAGGACCAGAAAGATTCCCTAAGTTAGAATTCTGAGAAAAATTCAATATGGCGCCATTACGAAGCGTTGTTCCTCCTGAATAAGTGTTTCCTCCTTGAGGAATAAATGTTCCGGGACCACTCACTATGAGAGCTCCAGGTCCTGAAATTGCTGGTCCTTGAAAGTCCACCGTATGACCTGTTAGGCTAAGTGTTCCTCCTCCACTATTGAGTGTCATAGGTCTACTAACTATCATTCCACTCAAAAATTGAAGGGTTCCTCCATCAAAACTTATGGGTTTATTGAGTGTTCCAAGCTGATCATTTAAATTAGCCGCAACAGTTCCCCCATTAATAAACAAGCCTCCTCCAAAAGTATTATTTCCTGAGAGGCGAAGAGTCCCCGCTCCAATTTTAGTTAATGCCCCTGAGTTTATAATATCGCCCTGAAGCTCGACATTTTTTCCGTTCGTATCAATAATACCTCCTCCAGGATTCAACGTTATGGGTCGGTTAGATGTGAATCCGCTTAAAAATTGGAGGGTTCCATTTCCAAAGAGCAAAGCACCTGGTATGCCGGTTGTGTTTCCCATATTTGAATCAGAAGACACAACCAAAGTGCTGTTGCCCGTAATGGTTGTTCCTCCTGAGTAAGTGTTCCCTGTGTTTGAGAGAATGAGGTGCGCTCCTCCCGTAATAACGACATCGCCCGTTCCTGTTATAGGGGTGTTATAAATTCCGTTCGTTGTTTGATTAAAGATAAGCGTTGAGTTGTTTATAAGAAAAGGAGTCGCAAGGGAGGCTGTATTTCCTATGAGTGTTCCTCCGCTAACCACGATTCCTCCCCCAAAGGAGTTATTAATATTGGTAAGCGTAAGCTGCTCTAGCCCGGTTTTGGTGAAAAGGCCTCCTCCTGTAATACGGCCTCCAAAAACACCACTTGTTGTTTGATTAAATTCGAGAGCCTGATTGTTCTGAATAGTTGATGTTGAGAGAGTTAACGCATCCCCTGTGAGTATTCCTCCTCCCGCTTCAATGACAATTCCTCCCCCAAAGGAGTTGTTAACATTGGTAAGAGTGAGATGCCCTCCTCCCCCTTTTCTAAAAACACCTCCGCCTGTGATAGGACCAGTAAACGAAATATTTGCAAGAGGGCCTGTATTAACATTAAGTGTCCCATTGTTAGTAATCGTAGCGTTTCCAGCAGAGGCTGAATCATTAAAAGTTAAGGTCCCATCATTGATGATGGAGGAGTTTCCTCCAAAAGAGATGTTATTAAAAGTCAGAGAACGGGACGCATTGTTTCTAATTGTTGATGTGTCAGCAGTTGCGAGATCGTTAAAGGTAAGAATTCCATTGTTATTGATTGTTGAATTTCCCGCACCAGCGTTATGGTTAAAAGTTATTGTTCCAAAGTTGTTAAGAGTTGAATTTCCCGCCCTGGAATCATTATTAATGGTTATTAGCCCATTGTTGGTGATCGTTGAGTCTCCCGCAGAGGATATAGCATTAAAGTTTGTTGTTCCATTGTTGGTAACAGGATTAGCAGCAGTAAGAACTGCCCCTTCAACGTTGAAAGTTCCCCCGTTGTTAACGACGATTCCGCCTCCTAAGGATCCTTTTATTGCAAGTGTGCCATTAGCCACAGTTGTAATACCTGTGTAAGGTTGTGCTATTTCAAAAGTAAGCGTACCAAGCCCTAGTTTTTTGAAGTCTCCTGATCCGCTGATTGTGTTAAAATAACTAGCATCAATCTGCTGTAAAAAAACAAGATGCCCACTATTTGTAATATTTGCAATAAGACTTGAAGTATTTCCTTGGAGAGTCGCATTAGGATCAACAATTATATTTGTGACGTTGTTATTCCCTATCAAAGAGGTCGTCCCTAATCCTTTAATACGAAGAGTTGCCACTCCCAATATATTACCTGCACAGGTAAAAGTATCTCCAGGATTAGATACTAAAAACGTTCCTCCTCCTGGATTAAGATCCACCTTCCGCGTATTCGTAAACGTGCTCGTGGCCTCAAGAACTCCTCCATCTAGTAAAAGAGTTCCACCTGCCCCTAAGTTATTATCAGCAGAAATAGAAAGTGTAGAGTTAGTAACGTTTGTGAAACCTGTATAAGTATTAGATTCTGAAAGAACAATTTTACCACCTCCATTTATATTCAGCGTAGTGCCTACCCCACTGATAGGCCCTGCATACGTAAACGTATTACCGGCTCCGCTATTAAAGGTTCCGTTGGTAAGAGCAAGAGGAGAAATTAAGGTGGTATTAGCGTTATCCGTGATCGATCCACCATTCATAGACAATGTATGGCTATTAAAACTTCCACCGGGGTTAATTGTTAGATTTCCCCCTGCATTTAAAGCCGTATTCCCATCACTCGGACCTGGACCCACAACAACTCTAAGGTTCATCCCATTATTTAAAGTTAGGGGTTGATTTAAAGGAAGCGTTGGAAGAAGAGAGGTTCCAGGTGATGTCCATTCCGTCGGATCAAACCAAATCTGCGCTTCTGGTGTGGCAATTCCGGTTTCAACGGCTGTAAAATAAATTTTTCCTGAATAAGGGTCAACTGTAATGAGGCCGCCTGTGGGTACGTTACCATGTATGGTAAACTGAGTTAAGAAAGTAGGAGGTGTTGGAGGACCATTTAACAAAGGACTTGTATCAAATACGGCAACATAGTTTCGATTAATATCAGTTACATAAGCGTGTCGAGTCGCATTTTGGAGAGAAAGCCCGGTTGGTTGACTGAACGCTGGAAGTGGACCAGCACCTGTGACATAGCTTGCTGACGGCCCTAAAGGCGTGTTGGTAGCTGTATCCCACACCTGTACACGCGCATTTTTCTGGTCCGCGATATGCATAAAACCGGTGGGGTCAACAGGAAGTGAGTCCGGATTATACAATTGGTTATTTGCATTTCCGAAAGTCCCAAAATCAGTGACAAAGGTGGGAGGCGTGACCGTTGAATTAAACTGAACGACCCGGTTGTTTCCACTATCTGCGACATAAAGAGAACCTGAAGAATCAACTGGAAAGGACGCTTCTGGGCCATTGAGTCGTTGAGGTGCTGGTCCCGTATTTCCGAGCGTTGTTATCAAGGTAGGTGTAGGGGGATTAGATAATGGATTTGTCTGCCATATCTGCATAGGTGTAATGGGAGGAAAAACAGGAGGAACGAGGGGGTTGAAAGAATCTGCTATAAATAATTTACCTGTTGAAGATTGAAGAGTAATGCCAGTCGGTTGAACAAAGGGTGCACCAGGAGGAGCCGTAAATGTTGTTTGCAGATTTCCAATTGAATCAAATACCCACCCTTTACCATCACCCGCACCTGTATTTTGATCCATTATATAGAGGAAACCCCCACTCTGCGGACCAACTCCTCTTTGAACTTCAATCCCTCTGGGCATCACTAATTGGCCGACCCCAAAGGTTGAGATATAAATAGGATTAGGGGGCACTGCCCTTAGGGTTTGATCTTGGCATGCAAAGAAAAACAAACTCCAAAGGAAAATCTGAAAAACAGGCATCTTGTGGTTTTTCTTAAATTGAAACCTAACGTCTCGGATCCTCAACACTAAAGCCAATCTGGTGTTTATAAAGTCATGAACTAAGTCTCCCATCAACTTTTTCACGTTTACCCCCCCGTTTTTTATAATTTTGAGGAAGAATATTAAATTTATCTAAAACTTTCTATATATTATTTATGGGCTAACAGTCTTGCAATTTTGGATCTCTCCCCCTCACACCTTAGATGACAAAGGAAAGAGAGCTATGGTAAGAAAAGAGATGATTGATTCACAGACGCTCAAAACCCTTTTGTCCTTTTATCGAGACGCTGGCGTAGATGAAGTTATTTCCGACATCCCTCAGAATCGTTTTCTTGAGGTTGAGGACACCCTTGACCTTGCACCCGCAGCTCCTCCTACTCCAGAAGCAAGGAGTCCTTCTCCCATAGCGCCCCTCGTCTCTCCTAAGAGAGCCCACGAGACGGCCTATGTTGCTGCGCGCTCTGCTCAAACCTTAGAAGAGCTTAAAGCAGCCCTATTCGCTTTTGAAGGCTGTGCTTTAAAATACACAGCTACAAATCTTGTGTTTGGGGATGGAAATCCCAAAGCGCGTGTCATGCTCATTGGGGAAGCACCAGGGGCTGATGAGGATCGACAAGGCCTCCCCTTTGTTGGGCAAAGCGGACAGCTGCTTGATAAGTCACTTGCGGCAATTGGGCTTACGCGCCAAAACTTTTATATTACCAATATTATTCCCTGGCGTCCGCCCGG
>JACPNY010000002.1 GCA_016185255.1 Pseudomonadota bacterium | reverse complement strand
TGGAGGCGCCATTTTATGGACGCTCGGCTACGATACCATTTATGCCTTACAGGATATGGAAGACGATCTTTTGGTGGGCGTGAAGTCGTCGGCTCTTGTGGTGTCTTCTTTCGTAAAGTTCTTTTTAAGTTTAGTCTACGGGGGAGCCATATGTCTCTGGGCACTAGGGGGGGAAGAGGCCCATCTGACGAGCATTTATTGGTTGTTTTTAGGACTTGCTGCTTTACAGTTTGTTTGGCAGATTTTGTCCTTGCATCCAGAGAGTCCGCAGAATTGCCTGAAACGGTTCCAATCTAATAGCAGAGTCGGTGTCCTTTTATTTCTTGGTATTGTTTTTTCGCGTCTCATCCCCTAGAAGTATTACATGAAATTCTTAAATCTTTTGTCTGATAAAACGACCCTTTCTCTTGTAAGGCGCTTATGGCGTGAGCATATCAAGCCCTACCGTTGGCATGTAGTGGGAGGGCTTATCTGTATGGCCATTGCGGCCGCCACAACAGCAACTCTTGCAAAGATGCTGCAGCCTCTCTTTGATGATGTGTTTATGGCGCGCAACGAGGCTATGCTCTTTCAGGTAGCGGCTCTAGTCTTAGTCATTTTTGTCCTGAAAGGAATCTCCAGTTTTGGAGAATCCGTAAGTATGATTTACGTGGGGCAAAAGATCATTGGCGATATTCAAAAACGCCTTTTTGATCACTTTATTGCAGCAGACCTTGCCTATTTTCATGCGCGCTCTAGTGGTGAGTTGGTCTCTCGGTTTACTAATGATGTCAACCTCATGCGCGGTGCTGTCACAACGGCCTTGACGGGAATGGGAAAAGATACTCTCTCTCTTATCTTTCTTATTGGATTGATGTTCTACCAAGATTGGTTTTTAGCAACCTTGGCCTTTTTTGTCTTTCCTGTAGCGATCCTTCCCATTGTCAAGATTGGTCGAAAAATGAGAAAGGTCTCCCTAAATACTCAGGAAGAAATGGGAGCTTTTACCATTCTTCTCCATCAAATTTTTCAAGGAATGCGCGTGGTGAAAGCCTATGCTATGGAAAATTATGAGCAAATTCGCGCCTATCGTCTTATTGATAGCATCTCCTACTTGAATATTAAGGGAGGACGCGTCAGGGCCGCCTCTCATCCCATTATGGAAACTCTCGGCGGATGCGCCATTGTTATTGTGATTCTTTATGGGGGGACTCAAGTTATTGCCGGCAACCGAACCACCGGAACATTTATCTCCTTTATCACTGCTCTTTTGCTGGCTTATGAGCCTATGAAACGCCTTGCTGGCCTTAATGCAAGCTTGCAAGAAGGCCTTGCCGCGGCCTTGCGCATTTTTGAAGCCATTGATTTAAAACCCACCATTGTAACGCTTCCTAAGTCCCCTCCCCTTCAGATTACAAAGGGAGAGATTGAGCTGAAAGATGTGTGTTTTGCTTATCCTAATGGAAAAAAGGCTGTCAAAAATATTTCCTTAACCATTAAATCTGGACAACGAATTGCGTTGGTGGGACCAAGCGGGTCTGGGAAATCCACTCTGTTAAACCTTATTCCTCGTTTTTATGACGTTACGACCGGAACGATCGAAATTGATGGCGTTGATATTCGTAAAGTAACCTTAAGCTCATTACGCTCTCATGTTGCCCTTGTGAGCCAAGAAGTTATTTTGTTTGATGACACCGTAAGAGCTAACATTGCCTATGGTCGGTGGGGAGCTTCTGAGGAGGAAATTGTCAATGCCGCAAAAGCAGCAGCAGCCCACACTTTCATTAAGGCTCTTCCTGAAGGATATGATACGATCGTGGGAGAACAAGGGGTGCGCCTTTCAGGCGGCCAACGCCAACGCTTGTCCATTGCGCGGGCTATGCTTAAAAATGCCCCTCTTCTATTATTAGATGAGGCAACTTCCTCCTTAGATACAGTATCCGAACGGCAAGTCCAAGCAGCCTTAAATCGCTTAATGGAGGGGAGAACAACCATTGTAGTTGCCCATCGCCTTTCCACCGTTGTGGATGCAGATATGATTTATGTGATTGAAGAAGGAGAGGTTTCAGAAAAGGGGACACACCTTGATCTTCTGGAAAATAACAAGACCTATGCAAAGCTTGTGGATCTTCAATTTATGACGGATACGCTGCCGTTGGCGTCTTAGGGGAGAGAAAATGAAACCCTTAAAAACGCTCCGCAAATCTTCCGCCATTCGACGTTTTGCAGCCTTTCTTATTACCCAGTATGTGAAACTAATTTGGCTGACAAGCCGTTGGGAGTTTTTAGGACAAGAACATGCCAATGCTCATTGGCAACAGAACAAACCCATGATTGGATGTTTTTGGCATGGACGCCTTCTTATGATGTTTAAGGGATGGTTCGGCCCTCATAAGCTGCATATGCTGAACTCAAGCCATGCTGACGGAGAAATTTTAGCACGGGCTACCAAAAATTTTGGTTTTGGTTCAGTTTCAGGGTCCTCTACCAGAGGAGGAAAACAAGCTTTTTTAGCCATCGTCAAGATTTTGAGACAAGGAGATTCCATCGGCATTACCCCAGATGGGCCACGAGGACCGCGCTATCAGGTGAGTCCGGGCATTATCCGAATGGCACGTCTTGGCAATGCCGCCATTTTACCGGGATCTTATTCCTCTACGCGTGGAATTTTTATGAAGAGTTGGGATCGGTTTTTTCTTCCTCTTCCTTTTGGAAAAGGTGTTTTTATGTATGGCCCGATGATAGATGTGGCAAACTCCCAAAAAAGTGACGAGGAATTGCGCCAAGATCTGGAAGATATCCTGAAAGAGCTCACCACAAAGGCTGATCTTCATTGCGGAAGAGAACCCCTATGAGTCTTTTGCGCAGTGGATATTATGGCCTTTCTTGGGTCTG
>JACPNY010000001.1 GCA_016185255.1 Pseudomonadota bacterium | reverse complement strand
CCTCGAACCAAGCCTCCGCGCAGGCGCTTTCGTAAATTTGACCGCAGATCCTCTCGTGAACGAACACCGGATCAAGGGAGAGAATCTTCCTCATCTCCTTCTTCGCCCGCGCCTTCGAAAGCCCCTTCTGCTGAGCCTCCCACTCCCGCAGCTCAAGGACCAAGTCACAAGGAGAATTCTCCAAAAAATGATAACAAAAAGGGAGGTGAAAAAGCATCTCCTCCTCCGCCTGAGAAAAAGAAAGCCTCCTCTCGCAAAGGATGGTGGCAACGGTTGCTGGAGTAGAATCTAGCACCTAACGTTTTTGTAAATAACTAACCTGCCTGTATCATTTACAGACTTAAGATTCTTTTGAGAGGGAGCACGCGATAAGTCTCCTCCAAATTCATTTAAAGTTCTTCATCTTTTTTTAACTTTCAACTCTTATACTCATATGACCTGAAAATATTGGCATGTCCATTTCTCAAGTGTCATCCCCGCGAAGGCGGGGATGACACCGAAAGGTAAGCTTAATCCGGTAATTTCAAGTTTGATGGGTATATCTTATGGAGAGTAAAACACCACAGAGCAATAAGATGGATTAAGAACTATGAACAAAACATTGCTCCTCCTTACAAGCCTTTTAATTCTTAACCTAGGTGAGCCTAGTTCACCAGCGGCCGCTTCATCTTGTTCTAATTCTGGAAGTCAGTCAGAAGCAGGGTGTGGTAATACTGACGGCCTTCTTCCAACACTGATGAATGAGCTTAATAGCTGTGCAGGGGATTGCGCACCAGCAGGATTACTCTAAGCAAAAAAGGCTCCTTTCTTGTTCTCTCTATAAAAAGAATCAATTCTCAGGCGCTCTTATTTAACCTGAGTTTTGGATAAGAAATTAAACTCTCTCATATAAAACAGGTAGTTACCGTCATTGCGAGGAGTGAAACGACGAAGCAACCCAGTACAAACAACGCATGTCCGTAGGACATGCAGTCTTTCTTACCCATATAAATCCATTATTTTTCTAACAAATTAAAGAAAATGTATTCCTATGGAATAAGTTCTTTTTTCTGGGTTGCTTCGTCGTTTCACTCCTCGCAATGACGTAATATATTGTTTATAAAATGAAAAATGAGATCCTTATCCAAAACTCAGGTTATTTAGCTGCTCCTCGCAAAGGAGGTGGCTAGAGACCGCTGGAGTAGCACTGGAGAAAACAGATCAACTGTAAAAAACTTTAACGAAAAACGGGCCCAAAGGCCCGTTTTAATGATTTCTAGCTTTGTGGGACGTTATCCTCTCGTTGGCTCTTTAGGCAAATGAGTAAGGATATGTGTTGTCTCATAAGCGATGATACGAATGTAGCGCCTCAACGAGTTGGGGACCCATTAACACTACCCTCAAGAACTGTAATGCCTCCCGTAAAGGTATTTCTTCCTATAAGAGTAAAGTTCCCCGTTCCTCTCTTAACTATTCTACCTGTTCCAGAAATAACGCCTGAATAAGTGGTTGATAGATTATTCCCTCCTACTGTCAGCGTAAAGTTACGTAAATTTACATAACCATTCCCGCTAAGAGATCCTATGGTTTGGTCTTGTGTAAGACGATATAGTCCCTCCCCACGTAGGGTAAGGTTTGTACTCTCCGGAAGAATCCCTTCAAAAATATCATCATCGATAGTTGTATAATCTGCAGCTATCTTTACCTTGAGCCCTGATCCACCGTCAAACTCATTAGTATTATCACTTGTCATAGCATTAACGGGAGCCCATAAAACGGCTGAACTCACGATAAGCCCTGCAAAAAAAGAAGCTATTTTCATACTAATCTCCAAATAAAACTAAAGCCTACTTCGCCCAAAAGGTATGAATGCTTGGAATGCCCGTGGGACCTAAAGGAGGATGATCAATCTTATTCCAATAAGCGACACAATCTTTGGTTGGATGTCCAAGGGGAATAACATAGTGACCCCAGAGCAGCACCCGATCAAGGGCTTTTGCTGCTGAAACCAAATCTTCTCGCGTTCTTGCATTTGTAAGGGTGTTGCAAAGGGTATCTACCACAGGACTTTTAACACCAGGATAATTGCGCGTTCCAGGCTCATCCGCTGCTTTTGAGCTCCAGTAAAACAATTGCTCATTCCCAGGACACATGGTGTGCCCCCAAAAATGCATAATCATGTCAAAGTTCATATTAGTCCGGAGATTTTCATATTGGGCCGCATCAACCGTCCGTACCGTCACCTCAATCCCCAGTTGCTTCAAATTTCGGACAAGCGCAAGGGCCATTTTTTCACTTTCCGGTGTATTCAAGATAATCTCAAAGGCGAAAGGTTTTCCTGTTTTTGCATTAACAAGCTTTCCTCCTTTGTTAATCCAGCCGGCCTCTTTCAAAAGCTCTTTTGCAATTTTTAGGTTTTCCCGACTTCCTTTGTCAAAGGTAGGAAGGGTATATGGCTTTTCAAACACCTCTTGGGGGAGCTGGGCGCGGAAAGGCTCGAGCAGGGCCAGCTCTTGGCCTTCCGGTAATTCTTTAGCTGCTAGTTCTGTATTATCAAAAAAGCTGGTCGTACGCGTAAAGGCCCCATAAAATAGATGCTTATTTAACCAATCATAATCAAAGGCATAAGCGAGCGCCCGCCGCACACGCGGATCTTGAAACATATCTCTCCGGGTATTAAAGACAAAGGCGCGCATCCCAACCTGGTGCTGGTGAGGAATTTCAGCACATGTCACAAGGCCATTTTGAACCGCAGGAAAGTTATAATTTTGAGCCCACTTTCCTGCATCTGCTTCTTCTCGTGTATATGAATTGCCAGCCTTAAATGCTTCAAAGGCAACGGTTGCATTTTTGTAAAAATCAAACCGAAGAGTGCCAAAATTAAAGTATCCTTTATTCACTGGAAGATTAGCCCCCCAGTAATTAGGATCTCTTTCATAGATAATAGAGCGCCCTGGCTCCACTTTTGCAACCTTATAAGGCCCACTGGTGAGAAGGGGAGTGAGGCCTGTCTTCTCAAAATCTTTTCCTTTCAAATCATGTTCTGCTAAAAGAGCCATCCCCCCCATCATGAGCGGCATTTCAGCATCATATTTTCCATCGACCTTATTAAAAGTGAACTTGACTGTTCGATCATTAAGAGCTTCAACACTTTTTACTTTTTTATAAGTCATTTTTTGGTTGGGTGTTCCGTTTTCTGAAAGAGTATGGAATGAAAATAATACATCTTTTGCCGTAATCGGCACGCCGTCCTGCCAGCGCGCTTTCGGGTTAATTGTAAAAACAACCCACGACCGATCAGGGGCCACGTCAACGCTATCCGCAACAAGACCGTATTGGCTAAAAGGCTCATCCGGAGACCGCTTCATCAGACTTTCAATAAGAATATCTCGAATCCCTGCAGGCGCCGTTCCTTTGAGAAGAAAGGGATTAAGGGTATCAAATGTCCCCACAATGGCGAGCTTGAACTCTCCGCCTTTTGGAGCATTGGGATTCACCACATCAAAATGAGTAAATGTAGACGGGTACTTAAGGGTACCATGCATGGCAATGCCGTAGTGTTTCTCTGCTTTCAGAGACAAAGAGAATGCGGTCAGAATGCTACACACCAAAAAGACATATTTTTTCATACAATCACCCTATAATTAAAAATATCATTCCTGGGTTGCTTCGGCTCCGTAAGAAGTCGAAACAACCCAGAGCAATCTACCTCGCCAACATGGCTAATAATAACAAGGCCACAATGTTAATGATCTTAATCATCGGATTCACCGCGGGACCTGCCGTATCCTTATAAGGATCTCCCACCGTATCTCCCGTTACTGCTGCCTTATGCGCTTCTGAGCCCTTACCGCCATGAAGTCCATCTTCGATGTACTTCTTAGCGTTATCCCACGCCCCTCCACCAGAGGTCATGGAAATGGCTACAAAGAGGCCTGTAATGATCGTTCCAAGCAACATGGCCCCTAAGGTCGTAAAGGCCTCTGCTTGTCCCGCAATTCCGGCAATTACAAAATAAACCACAGGGGGAGCTAGAACAGGCAATAGGGACGGCACAATCATTTCTCGGATCGCAGCTTTTGTCAAAATATCTACAGCTTTGCTATACTCAGGTTTAGCCGTTCCTTCCATGATTCCTTTGATTTCACGGAATTGGCGACGCACCTCAATGACAACTTCAGCCCCAGCACGCCCCACGGCCATCATACCCAAGGCTCCAAAAAGGTAAGGTAACAGACCTCCCACAAAAAGGCCCACAACCACATAAGGGTTTTGAAGCTTAAATTGAATGTCTAGGTTGGGGAAAAATGTTCCTAAATCTTCTGTGTACGCCCCAAAGAGAACAAGAGCGGCAAGCCCTGCTGACCCAATGGCATAGCCCTTTGTCACAGCTTTTGTAGTGTTACCCACCGCATCCAATGCATCTGTTGTCTTGCGGACAGAGGCCGGCAAGTCCGCCATTTCTGCGATTCCCCCTGCGTTATCTGTGACAGGACCATAGGCATCAAGCGCAATAATCATTCCTGCCAACGCCAACATAGTTGTCGCCGCAATTCCAATTCCAAAAAGACCTGCATTCATGAAAGACGCAAGGATACCCCCACAAATCACCAAGACAGGGAGGGCCGTTGACTCCATAGAAATGGCAAGCCCTTGAATGATATTGGTGGCATGTCCCGTGACGGAGGCTTTCGCCACACTCTGAACAGGACGATAGCGCGTTGAGGTATAATATTCCGTAATACAAACAAGAAGACCTGTTACAACAAGACCCGTGAAGGCACTATAAAGAAGGTTCATTCCTGTAAAAGACTTTCCTTCAACCATCAGGGGTTGATCCAAGCCCACAAGGTTAATGGTGAGCCACACAATAAGGCCAGCAGACACAATTGTTGCTGCAATCAATCCCTTGTAGAGGGCCGCCATAATGTTCTGGCTTTTGCCCAGGCGAACAAAAAAGGTTCCTACCACAGAGCCCACGATACAAACGCCTCCAATGGCCAGGGGATAGACCATCAACATCTCTTGAGTAGCCCCAGTAAAGAACAACGCCGCCAATTGCATGGTCGCTACAATCGTAACCACGTAAGTTTCAAAAAGGTCAGCGGCCATCCCTGCACAATCCCCAACGTTATCTCCCACGTTGTCCGCAATCACGGCTGCATTTCGGGGATCATCTTCAGGAATTCCAGCTTCTATTTTTCCCACAAGGTCCGCCCCTACATCGGCTCCTTTTGTGAAGATTCCTCCTCCAAGACGCGCAAAAATAGAAATAAGAGACGCCCCAAAGCTTAAAGACAGGAGAGCTTCCATAATATGACGTGTGGTCTCTCCTCCTTGACGAAGATACATATAATAAAGAGTCACTCCTAAAAGGCCCAACCCTACCACAAGCATCCCCGTAATCGCCCCTGATTTGAAAGCGATATCAAGAGCAGGAGCCAGACCTTGGCGTGCTGCTTCTGCTGTCCGAACGTTCGCTCTAACGGACACATTCATTCCAATGTATCCCGCAATCCCCGATAAAAACGCACCTGCCATAAACCCTATGGCGGCATGTTTGCCGAGTACCCATCCCAAGAAAACAGCCACAACAACACCCACTATTCCAATTGCGGTGTATTGACGATTCAAATAGGCATTGGCTCCTTCTTGAATAGCCGCTGCAATTTCTTGCATTTTTGAATTTCCTGTTGAGCATGCAAAAACTTTACGGCTTGCATAGGCCCCATAAAGAAGTGCCAGAAACGCTGAAGCGAGAATATAGAGGTAGATGGTTGACATTTTTTATCCTTTTGTTGGTCTCACATAGAGGGAAACATGCCAGAAACTTTAGGGATGAGCAATGGGGTTTATCGCAGAGAAACACCGTCCAAGTGTTTCCTCATAATCTGATAAGCTTCATTCACGGTTTTAAAGCGCTCTTCTGCTCTTTTATCTCCTGCATGAAGATCCGGGTGAGACTTTTTAACAAGCTTTTTGTATTGTTTCTTAAGGGCCTCGAGAGTTAGGGGAAAAGCTAACTCTAATGTTGAGAGGGCTTTCTGAACCTCTTGCGGCACAGCTGGAGGAGGCGCCATTCCTTTCAAAAAAGGGTCTAGGCCGTCAAGGCATTGGACTCTCTCTAAAAGGGTGCGCCATGACCCCACGGGCCAGGAGGGGCGATTCCAGGTCACATCTGAAACCCGGCTCGCCTCAATTTCTTGGGGACTCATTCCCTTATAAAAGTCCCAAGCCTTATTATAGTCCCGGACATGGTCCAAACAAAACCAGTAGTATTCCCTTAGTTTTAGAGGATTTTTAGGCGCTCGAAACTCACCCTTTTCTTCACACCCCTCCTGCTCACATTTTTGGACGGGGGGGAGGGTTGTTTGGGTAAAATCTAAAGGAAGGGGACGTGCTTTTCTCATACTTATATATATTGAGAAGAAATGGGAAAAAATCAAGAGGGCCCTTCACTCTTCCCAGAGTTTAATCCCCTTCATCCTCGTGTCCTATAAAAATCTTGTTCTCATAAAAAACATAGGGAAGGAAGCAAAAGAAGAGGAGTTTGTAAAGTAAAAGTGAAGCCCTTTCAACGATCACTTAACGAGTGGCTCTGATTTTCGAAAGGGCTTCTATTTTACAATAGAAAAAATTTTATAATCAAAAACTATTTCAACCTTACTTTACTATAGTCACAACCTCCCGTCATCCGCCCCCCATTGTCTTGATATGATCCAGGCCCCTCCCTCTCCTCATCTGCTGCTTGAACAGTAAAAGTTAAGGTTCCAACAGGAAAAGAATGGCCTTGGGCTGGACCACTCTGTCCAATCGGGCAACTCCAAGTCTCTTTATACTCGGCTCCATAAACTTCCACCGTGGCCAAATAGGTTGTATCTACAACAGGATCTGCAGGGGTCGCTGTAAAAATAAGTCTAGCATTTGAGGTTTCGGAGCTAGGAATACCACAATATGCTGTGTTTGCCCAAATAGTAGGTGTAGTAGTTTGAGTTCCTGTAGTGCACTCATATGAAACTGCTTGTGCCTGGTTATTTAAGCTTAACAGAATGAACGCAGCCGACATAACAGGCAACGCTCTGCTTATAATAAAAGAGCGATCTTTTCTCTGAAATTTTGATATTAGCATAATGTCTTCCTTTCATGTTTTTTTGATCATCACACAATGATACGATCATTATAAAACAGTACTATACTTTATTTAATATTTTATTAATATACAAAAAATTATTTTGAAATGATCATACTGAGCTTAAAAGCTCATCTTCTTAGAGAAGCTCTGCTTTCAAGTCTTCTGGCTGCTCCTACTTACCGAAATTGCAAAGACCCTCAACCAAGAAAAGCCAGTTTAAAAAACACTGGCTTTTCTTTCTTCGATAATAATAAAGATTTAAAAAAATCTTTTTTAGGCACCAGGAGTGAACGTACAGTCTCCCGTAGCTCGACCAATATTGTCAGAGTATGTTGCTGCACCTGAAATATCATTAACAGTGAGATTTGCAGGCCATCCATGACCTTGAGCTGGACCACTTTGCCCAATATTGCACACCCAACTCGACTTATTCGCCTTGCTTGGCGAAAAAACGTTCACAGTCAAAACATAAGTAGAATCTATAGGATCCACAGCGGGAGTTTCAACATACTGAAACCCTCCCCTTATATTAGGTGTTCCATCAACATCGCAGGTGATACTTCCCCCCCCTGTAGTTGGACTATTTACATTTACCGCTCCTAGCGTACAAGCAGCCGTCATGTCTGCTTTTACTGGGTTATCTCCTAAGCTTAAGAGGACAAACGCAGCTGACAATGCAACTAGAGATTTCCTCTGAAATTTTGAAATTAGCATAATAATCTTCCTTTCATGTTTGTATTTGCCGTCTGATCGTTTTTCAAAAGAATTGGACCATTACAATAACAATACTACATTTTATTTAATATTTTATTAAGCAACAAAAAATTTAAGCACTAGGCATGTATACTGTATAGCATATAAAATGAGACTCAGGAGGCCTCTGGATAGATGATTGAATATAGGCCAAAGGAGTCAACATATTCAAGTTAGCATGAGGTCTGTAAGAGTTAGATTTATGAACAGCTTTCTGAAGTTCAACATTTATGGCTTTTGCTGAATCAGCAAGCATATCCCGTCTCGCATAAAATTCCTCCCTGAAGGTCCGATTCCCCCCTGTTCACACATCCCCAACATCCATTTCAATTTGTCTCTCTTGTATCTGAACTTAATACAAAACACAGGCTCCCGTATAGCGCCCGTTATCATCAGAGTATGTTCCAGTAGAACCAGTAGCTACAACAGTTAAGGTTGTAGGCCATCCATGACCTTGCGCTGGACCACTCTCTCCAATTTTGCAGCGCCACACTGAAGGGTGTGCTTCGCTAGGCAAATTAACCGTCACAAAAACAGAATACTTCGAGTCAATAAGTTTCATGGGACGATTAGTTCGAGTAAAACTTACCTGTCCCCTAGCAACCTGACAATCTAAGCCACTTACCCATGAAGTTGGGTCAGGCTGATCGATCTCTTGCACAGTACATGTAGCTGTCATATCTGCTTGTGCTTGGTTATCACCAAAACTCAATAACACGAATGCAGCTGACGTAACAATGAGATCTTTCCTCTGAAATTTTGATATTAGTATAATAGTCTTCCTTTCATAATTGTATTTGCCGCCTGATCGGACTTCAAAGAATTGAACAACTAAAAAAATAATAATATGTTTTATTTAATATTTCATTAACCAGGATAAAATTTATCTCGAAACGAGCACACTGCTCTCAAGCTCTCAAACTAAGATGAGTCACAACAGACTTTATGTCGTTAATGATTTCCTCATCCCTATTATACCCATTCGACCATAGGCTCTGGAGAAGGCGGTTCAGGAGCTTTAAGAAGGGCTTGAAAAGCCTCCGGAACTGACCGAACAAACTTAAAACAATTTCTATCTTCCGGTTTCGCAAAGTGCTGCTCAAAAATATTTTTTGTCAGCGCCTCCAAAGGGTCCCAATAGTGATTCACGTTGATAAAAACAATGGGCTTCTCATGAAGTTGTAGCTGTCCCCAGGTAATAAGCTCAAAGGTTTCATCAAGGGTTCCAAATCCGCCTGGCAGGATGAAAAAAGCATCCGAATGCTCAAACATCAATCGCTTGCGCGTGTGCATCGTATCCACCATGTGCATCTCTGTAATCGCCCAATTGGGATCTTCGAATTCTTTTAAATGATGAGGCATAAATCCAACAACGCGCCCGCCATGAGCCATGGCGGCATCAGCAGCCTTCCCCATCAAGCCTTGTGCTCCTCCTCCATAAATCATGGTTATGTGATGTTCGGCCAATGCCTCGCCTAATTCAAGGGCTGCCTTTATATAAACACTCTCAACACGCACGGAAGAGCTACAATAAACACCAATCGATTGAATTTCTTTCATCCTCAAGACCTTTCAAGATAAACTATAAATTTTCCTTGTCCTCCCTGCCTTCGCGGGGATGATAATTTTAAGAGCAATTGACCTTTTTAGAAAGACGGTAGCTAATTTGAAGGATAACGGATATAAAAGCCATATATTTTTCACAAGGAGGTGTCATGGAAACGGTTCTTGCCCCCATTCATCGTGCGGGATGGCCCTTTATTGCTCTTTTTGCAGTCATTACCTTAATCTTATTGACTTTTTCTGGAGTCTTGGGGCTTTTAGCCCTTGCCTTAACTGGATGGTGCATTTATTTCTTCCGCCACCCCCATCGGGTTACCCCTCTTGGAGAAGGACTTGTGATAAGCCCTGCTGACGGAACAATCACAAAAATTGAAAAAGCACAGCCTCCCAAAGAGCTTGGGTGGGCAAAACAATCCTTAACCCGCATCAGCATTTTTTTGAACGTCTTTGATGTGCATGTCAACCGCATCCCGACAGACGGTGTTATCACAAAAACAGCCTACCATCCCGGGAAGTTTTTCAATGCGTCCTTAGACAAAGCGAGCGACTTGAATGAAAGAAATTCCCTTATCATTAAAACTCCTACCGGTCATGAGGTTCTTGTTGTCCAAATTGCAGGCCTCATTGCGCGACGCATTGTATGTACAGCTCGTAAAGACCAAGGGGTCAAAGCCGGAGAAACCTTTGGAATCATCCGCTTTGGGAGCCGCGTGGATCTTTACTTACCCGACGGTATCAACCCTCAAGTTGTAGAAGGACAATACATGCTGGGGGGAGAAACTATTTTAGCCGATCTCCTCTCTCATTCCCCTCAACGTTTAGGAGAAAATCGCCCATGACCCCTCCTCCCTTAAAAGCTCAACGTCTCACGCGCGTGATCCCCAATGCCATCACCGTCACCGCCCTTTGTACCGGTTTAAGCGCAATTCGCTTTGCCTTGATCGAGCGCTGGGAACTCGCCGTTAGTCTTATTCTCCTCGCAGCTATCCTCGATGCGTTGGATGGACGTATTGCCCGCTTTCTACGGGCTGATAGCCCTTTTGGGGCAGAGCTTGATTCTCTCTCTGATTTTATCAGTTTTGGGGTTGCGCCTGCTGTTGTGCTTTATCTTTATACCCTTCATCTTTGGAAGGGGACTGGATGGGCGCTAACCCTTTTCTTTTCCACCTGTATGGCCTTAAGATTAGCGCGCTTTAATACAAATATGGACGTCCCAAAGCCAGAATGGGCAAGCAGCTTTTCTATTGGTGTCCCTGCCCCTGCGGGAGCATTTTTAGCTCTTTCTCCCCTCATCTTTAGTTTTGCCCTTGAAACAAATTTTCAAGAGATGCCTCTCTTTTTTGCCATTAGCCTTCTCTTAAGCGGCCTTTTGATGATCAGTCGTATTCCAACCTATGTCTTGAAAAATGTGCGCGTTCCTCATCATTTTGTACGACCTCTATTAATGATGGTTGCGATTTTCATGGCAGCGCTTTTCAGTGCTCCCTGGTGGACCTTAAGCTTAGGAGCAATCTTATATCTTTTCTCTATTCCCTTGAGCCTGTTGTCCTATAAGCGAAAAAAAAGAACGGGAGAAGACGCATAAAAAAAGCCCCCTTTCGGGGGCTTTTCTGTGACCGCTTAGCGTCTGTCGCCCATCAGGCGCAACAGGCTGAGGAAGATGTTGATAAAGTCTAGATAGAGGCGTAACGCTCCAAAGATAGCTCTTTTACCAGCAGTTTCAGCAGAGCTTCCTTCCGTGTATCCTTCCTTGATGGATTGAGTATCATAAGCTGTAAGGCCGGTGAAGATAATCACCCCTCCAACAGAAACTAGGAATTGCAACATGCTGCTTGCCCAGAAAAGGTTCACAACAGAGGCAATGATAAGGCCAATAAGACCCATAAAGAGGAAGGCCCCCATAGAGGTTAAATCTTTTCGGGTTGTATACCCATAAAGGCTCATGGCTGCGAACATCCCCGCTGTAATAAAGAATACCCGTGCGATACTTTCATAGGTATACGCCACAAAAATGACAGAAAACGCCACACCATTAAGGGCTGAATAAAGCCAAAAGAGGGTTTGAGCCGTTGTGTATTTTATTGCATTAATTCTAAAGCTTAAAAAAAACACAAGAGCGAGAGGCGCCAGAATAAACAGCAACATCATGGGCATAATAGCGTGCAGCAAGGCCGGAGATGACACGACTAAAAGGGCGACTCCTCCCGTCAAGCCAAGACCCAAAGCCATGTAATTATAAACACTTAGCATGTAGGTGCGCAGCCCCTCACTGTAGGCAAGGGCTTGTCTTTCAGCACCTAAAATAGTTCTATCTTTAGAGCGATCGTTCATAGAGAATCTCCTTTTCTATTTTCTTATATATAAAGCTTAATTTATTTTTCAGCAAGGCCTTGCCAGTTTTTTCCATTGACCTTTCTTTATAAGGTAGAACTCACTGGAAAAATGATATCTTAAAAACGGACTGAAGGTGGTTTACAGGAATTCTGCAGCGGGTTTTGAATAGTTTTAACAAATAATTAACTTTTGTTGTTTAAGCTAAAACTCTTTAAAGGCAGTTCTTTTCTTAACTGAGAAGGCGTTAGCACAGATCGAACACTTAAATATAGAGGAAATTCATCATGCATAAGCCTTCAACGTTACTTTTTTTTATTGCCACTTTAGGAATGGCAAATTTTGCTTTCTCAGCAACAATTCCCCCTAAATTAATTTGTCCAGTTGTAAATGTAAGTTCTTTTGTCGGATATGCTAAAGCCTATATGAACGGTACCACTCATAAGGGGAAATACCTCTTTGAGTATCTGTGGAATGAACAACAGGCAGTAAAACTTCTTCAGACGAAAACTAAAAATACTAACGTAACCGTACTGTTGAATGGGACATATGCTATCCATCATAGACTTACCGATTACCCTTCTAATTGTATATATGACCTAGTGCAGAAAACAGCGAAAAAAGGTGCAAAATCCACCCCTATTGCTCGGTTTGAACTCACAGCCAAAAAGTAAATAGAGCTGCAAAAACGGATATTGGGTGAGAGACAAGCTATTGCTGGATCTTTCCTTGATCAAGTCGAGGATCGCCCTTCATTGCAAATTGTTTTCCTCCGATTAACAAAACAGCGGGAATTTTTGATCCCTTTGTTCAACCCTCGCCTTTCTTTTCTCGGGTTGCATAAATGAAATCTTAGAAAAAGTCCCAGTATATTCTCATTGACAGACGAATTGATTCCTCAACAACGAACATAGAACCTACTTCTTAAATCGAAAAAAGGTATAGGACAGCGTGATGGTGTCCACATCATCCAAGGAGGGATCCTTAACCATGTCAGGATCAATAAAAAACTGAACAGGGAAGTCCGTTTCTTGTCCCCCTTCCAGGTGTTGCTCCAGAAAGCAAAAACATTCCACTTTGTTAAAGTAAATCCCGGCCTTATGGGGTGTTACATTATAGATCGCCATGCCAACCGTATGGGAAGGAGATAAATTTTTTCCATGATAAAAAGCAAGGCCCAGCTCCCCTGCTTTGACCTTAATTTCTTTTTGGAGAGGTTTGAAGTCCCACGGCAGATCCGAATGGGTATCCGCATTAAACCGAATCGTAATAATACGATTTTCCACACGTGTTGGCCGTAATTTTGCGACCTGCGTCGTGCCTCCATGACCTGTTTTTTCACAAAACATCTTATAGAGAGAGGATGCCGCAAAGGTTAAAGCGAACATCCCAAAAGCCACGCCAAGAAGAATAATAAGGGTGGAAGAGGAAGGGCGGTTCACTTCATATACGCAAGCGCTGCCCCATAAAACAAAAGAGCCATCCCGAGCAAAACCAAGAAAAAGGCTTTATTTTTAGACTTTTTGAGAGGTTCCTGGTGAGTACAACAATAGGAAGGATGAGGCTCTTTGGCCCCATTTCCTCGGGAATAACGGTGTGGAGGTATGAGCATGCTACGCCCTCCCGTCTATCGATTAGACTGCCGCCTTAAAAACGCAGGAATTTCTATGGATTCCTCTTCGCCATTGTCTTCACTGACAGGTTGAACAGTGGGTTGGGGACGCATCTTTCTAAAAGGTTCCCCTGCTCCTCGAGACTCCTGGGTCGTTCGCCCCAGAAGACGCTCAAAGAAACTTAACGAACGGGCTTCTTCGCGTGGTTCTTGTGAATATTTGTAAGGATCAGAAGAGGGTCTTTCTTCAGGATAGGAAGATGATGAAGGAATCTCCATAAATCTTATATTGTTCTCTTCACTCTCGATCTCAGTCGTCATCATGTCCTGTTGAACCACTTCCAAAGACTCAGCAGACAGATTTTCTTGTGTATTTAATGCAGCAGCCGCTTGTAGCTCCGTCTCCATTTGAGCAATGCGGGCCTTATTAATAACGTGAGCTACATGGGCATCAATGCCTGTGGCCACACAAGACACACGAATTTTTCCTTGAAGACCTTCATCAAATGTTGAACCAAAAATGATATGGGCATCCGGATCTACTTCTTCACGAATACGATTAGCCGCCTCATCTACCTCATACAGGGTCATATCAAGCCCCCCCGTAATATTGATAAGAACAGCTTTGGCACCTTGCATAGACACATCATCTAAAAGAGGACTTGAAATCGCCGCTTCAGCAGCTTCAATCGCCCGCCCTTCTCCTTGCGCTTCGCCCGTGCCCATCATGGCTTTGCCCATCATATTCCCCATGACAGCCCTTACATCAGCAAAATCAAGGTTGATAAGACCCGGCTTCATCATGAGGTCTGTAATGCTACGCACACCTGAATAAAGAACGTCATCCGCCATTTTAAAGGCATCCGCAAAGGTCGTTTTTTCATTGGCGACCCGAAAGAGATTTTGGTTAGGGATAATAATAAGGGTGTCTACATATTGCTGTAATTCTTCAATGCCGCTTTCCGCTGTACGCATGCGGTTAGCCCCTTCGAAATGAAAGGGCTTTGTAACAACACCAATGGTTAAGATTCCCTTTTCCCGCGCCGCCTTAGCAATGACGGGAGCTGCCCCTGTTCCGGTACCACCTCCCATTCCAGCTGTTACAAAGAGCATATTACTCCCCTCAATATGAGACAGAACATCCTCAATGCTTTCTTCTGCTGATGCCTTTCCAACTTCAGGATGAGACCCTGCGCCAAGGCCTTGAGTCGCTTGAAAACCCAGCTGAATTTTTGCTTCTGCAAGAGAGAGCGTAATGGCTTGAGCATCCGTGTTAGACGCAATAAATTTAACCCCTTGCAAATCTCCTCGAATCATATTGTTGACGGCATTGCCGCCAGCTCCTCCCACACCAATCACGGTAATACGGGGTTTGAGTTCTTTTTGCTCGCCTTGTTGAAACAGGGGTGTTGTCATGTTTACATCTCCATTGGTCATTCTATTCCATATTAATTACACAAACCGTTTTAAAAAACCATCACCAAATTTGCTTTAACAAAGATCCCACCTTCGCCAAAACTCGCCGAGACCGAGTCTGTGGGAAGGCATATAAATAGGCAAGATATTCTGCCTGTCCATAGGACAAAAGTCCAACACACGTAGAAAAAGAGGGATCTTGTGATAATTCAGACGAGACAAGAGAAAGAGGACGCCCAAGACGGATGCTTTTCCCTAAAACCATGGAGGCAACTTCTCTAACACCAGCAAGCTGACTTGCTCCCCCTGTCAACACAACACGCCGTCCTATAGAAGGATCAACTCCTACTTTTAAAAGTCGATCCCGCACATATTCAAATGTTTCTTCGATACGGGGTTTAATGATAGAAACAAGCGCTGAGCGCGGCATTTGGTTCGTGCCCTCCCCTCGCCTTTCACCTACTAAAGGCACGACAATCATCTCTCTATCATCACTCACAGAGGCCATCGCACTTCCATAAAGAGTTTTAAGACGTTCCGCGTGGGGAAGGGTTGTGGAAAAACAACGAGCAATGTCCATCGTCACATGACTGCCCCCCACAGGAATACATTCCGTATGACGCAGCTGACCTTCATAAAAAATTGCAAAAGACGTGGTGCTCCCCCCCATATCAATAAGGATCACACCAAGATCTCTTTCGTCTTCCACAAGGCACGCTAAGCCAGATGCATAAGGTGCAGCCACACTCCCCACAACCTCTAGATGGCTTCTCGCAACACATGTGCTCAAATTATAAAGAGAACTCGATTTACTCAAAAGTGTATGGACTGAAACCCGCAAGCGATCCCCATACATCCCTCGTGGATCTCTTATTCCCTTAGCTCCATCAAGAGCATACCCTGTGGGAATAGTATGAAGAACTTGGAAATCCGAGCTTTCTCTTGCACCCTTGGCTTGAAAAAGAGCGCGGCGAATATCCGCATCATCAATCGGATGACCAGAAACATTCATTTCTACAGCAAAATTAACAGATTTAAGATGGATGCCATTGACACTCACAATAACATCTCGAATGGTAACTCCCGCCATTTTTTCAGCGGTATGGACTGCGTTAACAATAGAGGTAATCACTGCCTCCATATCAATCACAATCCCAGATTTAATTCCACTAGAGATCTGATGGCCAAAGCCTAAAATCTCAAATGAATTTCCCTCTCGCACCTGAGCAATAACGCAGCATACCTTGGACGATCCCACATCCAAAGCCGCAACTATCCCTCCTCGCATACGTGAATGATGACGTCTCCGACCTAGCATAAATATCCTTTGTTTCAGCAACGTTCCGGGAAAAACTTACGCTGCCTTCCCGTAGTCCTTCTGTTTTTCAACCGCCTCTGGCGTCAGGCGAAAAATTAGCTTCCCTGGCAACCGCATATCAATAATCATAATTTCTTGTTTCATCAACTGGTGATGCTTTGTAAGATCAAGAAGATAGGCTAAAGCCCCTTCAGCTTCTTTCTCTGGTAACTTAACATCCACCTTGTCATCAAGTCTTATATCCCAACGCATTGATCTTAAATAAGTTGCTCCTGTAACCCTTTGTTTAAGTTCAGAAAATTTTTCAAGAAGCGTTAACAACTCTCCCACATGACGAGGAGCCTGTTCCCCCGTTACAACGAGTAAACTTTTATATTTATGAGGTTCCTTCGTTTCCATTAGTTCCCCATCCCAATCCATAAGGTAGGTTCTCCCTTGATTCTGCCAAAGAGCAACGGGTTCCTTTTCCGAAATGCGAATAAAAAGTATGTTTGGGAGCTGTCTTTCAACACGCGCTGCTTTTACCCATGAAATTTTTTCAAGTTTTGCTTTTGATTCGGGTAAGTTAAGAGAGAACAGAGGTTTACCTCGTTCAAGCTCTAAGAGGCTTAAAATTTGAGCCTTATCCGTACGCATACGCCCTTCAACAATGACATCCTCAAGCCTAAACCCGCAACATGCCATAAGTCCTTGGAAACTTTTTGATATTTCAGCAACCAACAGAGGAGCATAAAAAAAAACCCATAGAGAGAAAATACAAACACCTACAAGTCCACTCAACAGAAGAAGAGGCCGATTCCCCTGTGATGAGCGTTGAATTTTTTGCCGTTTTGAGGAAGTGCGTCGAGAAGACTTCACCGCCTGCATGAAGCATCCTCCACCATCCATTGAACGAGCTGTGCGTAACTTATCCCCTCATGAGCCGCCGTCTCTGGCACAAGTGACATGGGCGTGAATCCTGGCTGAGGATTTGTTTCAAGATAATAGAGGAGCCCAGGCTCTCCTTGCGTATCATCATAACGAAAATCTGATCGTGAAACTCCACGGCATCCTAAAACCTTATGCGCCTTTTCTCCCCATGAAAGAGCTTCAGCATAAACGTCCTTATGAACAGGTGCTGGCATTAAATGCTCCGCTTTTCCTTCCGTATATTTAGCTTCAAAATCAAGGAAACTATTAGGGGTACGTGTTTCAATAGCACCAATAGCTTTTTCCCCCACAACCGTTACATGGAGCTCACGTCCAGGAATATATCTTTCCACAAGAACTTCATCCTCAAAAGGCCAGTCTTGAAGGTTAGGAAGAGGGCTCGTCTCATCTAAAATAACATACACCCCAAGGCTTGATCCTTCCCCAATGGGCTTGATAACATAAGGAGGCTTCATCACACGCCCAGCACATATATCCGCAAGCTTCGCTACCTGACCTTCCGGAATGCGAATCCCTTCACTCTGACAAATCTTACGCGAAATCACTTTGTTCATAGAAAGAGCAGACCCTAAAACTCCCGAATGGGAATAAGGAATATTCATCATTTCTAAAAGACCTTGGACACACCCATCTTCTCCCCATCTTCCATGGAGAATGTTTAAAACCACATCTGGCTTATGAATTTCTAAGTTTTGAACAAACTCTCTCATGTCTCGCGTTACATCAATGGGAATAGCTTCATGCCCCAACTCTTGGAGCGCTTTTACAACACCTTGCCCACTTGAAAGAGACACTTCACGCTCCACTGAAAAACCACCCAATAACACTGCAACTTTCTTTTTCATGCCGCTTTTTCTCCTATATAAACACGTCTTTCATCACCAATCTTTTCAATCTCCCAACGCAACTCCATCCCTGTTACAGAAAGCACTCGTTGCCTCACTTCTTCCCCTAAACCTTCCAAATCAGAAGCCGTTGCGTTACCTGTATTAATCATAAAATTACAGTGAAGCTCTGACATCATTGCTCCCCCCTTCGTGAGACCTCGACATCCAGCTTTATCAATCAGCTCCCATGCTTTGGCCCCTTCAGGATTAGCGAACGTGCTCCCCCCTGTGCGAGATTTTACAGGCTGAGTACGCTCTCTTTCTGTAAGAAAGGAGGAAATTTTTTCTTTAATTTCGGTTGTATCTCCGCGCTGTCCTTTTAACTGCGCCCCAATAAAAATCCAGTCTTTTGGAAGGCTACAATGACGATAACTCAACCCTAAGTCTTGAGATGTAAAACGATGAAGCATCCCTTTGGGATCCACCGCAAGGGCAAAACTCAAAATTTGGGACATATCTGATCCATAAGCTCCTGCATTCATACGAAGAGCCCCCCCAATGGTGCCAGGAATACCGCATAAGAACTCAAATCCAGCAATACCCTCTTCACAAGAAAAAGACGCAAGATTTCGATCCAAAACAGCAGCCCCCACATCAATTGTCGTTTCTTCTACATGAATATTGGTAAACCCATGACCAAGACGCACCACAATCCCTTCGACCCCTCCATCCCGAACCAAAAGGTTAGACCCTACTCCAATAACATGCAGAGGAAGAGTCTTAGGCTTATTTTTAAGAAAAAAACATAAGTCTTGCAGATCTGCAGGCTTAAAAGTGACTTGAGCTGCCCCTCCTACACGAAACCACGTGGTTGGCCCCAAAGGAACGTCAAAAAGATAGCGACCTCTTACTTGAGGAAGAAGCTTCTTGAGTTTTTCAGTTGCTAACACCATTTTTCCTCACGCACACGTCCGTTGATAAACACGATTTAATTCCATTGGCAAGGTGTGCGCAAGAGAAGAAATGGATCCAGCCCCTAAACAAACAACCATGTCCCCTGCTTGGGTAAGTTGTTGAATAAGCAGAGCCAAATTTTCAGACTCATCACAACGATACACATCTCCTTTCATAGCATCAACCAAAGTACGATGATCAATGCCCTCTCGAGGATCTTCTCGCGCTGCATAAACAGGAAGGACAATCGTAATATCGGCCCCTTCACAGCATGTAGAGAAATCTTGAAAATGATGGGCCAGGCGACTGTATCTATGAGGTTCAAGAACCGCAATGACACGCCCTCGAGACGCTTCTTTTGCTGCGGAGAGAGTAGCTCGAATTTCAACAGGATGATGCGCGTAATCATCTATAATCGTAATCCCTCTCCACTCGCCCACAAATGTGAACCGTCGTTGCACTCCTTCAAAGGAGTCAAAAGCTTTTTGAAGGGTAGCGTCTTTTACGCCACACTCAGAAGCTGCAGCTGCGACCCCCAAAGCGTTTAGAATATTGTGATGACCATAGAGAGAAAGAGACATCTCAACACGCGTATCCTCTCGCACTAAATCAAAAGTAGACCCTTTAGGAATAGAGCGAATATTTTCTGCACGCACATCTGCTTCTGGATGCTCCCCATAAGTTACACATCTATGTGTTGCCCTAATTTTTTGCCACAATGCATACACTTGCGGGTGATCAATCCCAAGGATGGCCGTCTTGTGAGCCGCAAAGACTTCAAAGGCACCATACAGCTTTTCAAAACATCCATAATGATCCATGTGTTCAGGATCAATATTCGTCACAAGGGAAATCTGACGGGGAAGCTTTAAAAAACTTCCATCTGATTCGTCCGCTTCTGCAACACACCAAGGACCAAGCCCTGCTTTGACGTTTGATCCCCAGGCATTCATCACACCTCCATTAATAACCGTAGGGTCAAGGCCGGCTATGTCTAACACCCAGCCCATCAATGCTGTGGTCGTCGTCTTTCCATGGGTCCCTGAAATAGCAATACCTTGCTTTTCTTCCATAAGGAGGGCCAGCACATCTGCGCGATGAAGGAGGGGAAGGCCTCGACGTCGGGCTTCCTTAAGCTCAGGGTTATTGTCCTTAATATCCGTTGACAGAACCACAATATCTTTTCCATCAAGCGTTGAGGGTTCATGCCCTAAAACGATGTTAACCCCTAATTTTTGAAGCCGTTCTGTATTCCCATTTAAAGATAAATCGCTCCCGCTTACCTGGTACCCTCGCATACATAAAAGCTGAGCAAGCCCACTCATGCCAATGCCACCCACTCCAATAAAATGGATATGTTTTTCTTTAAGGTCTTTAAAAGTCATTATCTTATTCTTTCTTAATAAAATACCATGCTAACCTCAACTCAGCCGCTCTTACTCGCAAACGACGCCCTGAAAAAGGTCAAGATGACAGGGCGACAAGATGCGCTAATCTTAAAGAAGCATCTGGAATAGCAATCGCGCGTATATTGACCGCTGCTTGCGTTAATTTCCAGGGAGAAGTTATCAAATCCGACAAAAGAATAGCTAAGTTATTAGAAGTAAAGTCTTTTTCTCGCATCATCCAGCCGCCACCCACCTTCTGCGCTTCTTGGGCATTATAGAATTGATGATCATCCATAGCATAAGGATAGGGCACAAAAATCGCAGGCCTTCCCACAAGCGCCACCTCGACAACACTGGACGCCCCTGCTCTAGAAATCACAAGATGTGCGCGTTTATATCGCTCCCCCATCTTGTCTAAAAAGGGAGATAGTTCCACATGCGCTTTTGTCTGCGCATAAAGCGCTTGCGTCACAGTTAAGGATTCTGAACGACACTGTTGGCTAACATAAAGACGTTTTTGCAAAGACGAATCTAAAAGACGAATAGCTTCAGGAATAACTTCTCCAAAAACACGCGCTCCTTGACTGCCACCCGTCACCAGCAAATGAAAAGGTTTGTTGTCTTCAGAGATGACATAGGGCGCAAGCTGAATGTCGGGTCGAACGGGAAGACCTGTAAAGCTGACCTTCTTTTGAGAAGTGTCAGGTATATTCTCTACGTGCGGAAAAGAGGTGGCAATGCGCGTTACAAGAGGTGCCAAAAGCCGGTTTGTGCGGCCAAAATAAGCATCTGCCTGATGAACAATAGTTGGAAGACGCAGAAGGGCTGCTGCCGCCTCCTTTTATCTTCTTGCCAAGAGATCCCTGAAGTTGGTCTGCTGGAATTTTTACAGTCGAAAAAGAACCATCATTAAACTGAGACCCACGCCCATCCGTAAAAATAAAAACCGTCATGCCTTGCGCCATAAGTTCTTGCGCTAAGGCTTGGGCCGGAAAAACATGTCCGCCTGTCCCGCCTGCTGCTAAAACGATTCGTTTTTCACACCCCGTCATGATCTCCTATCCTTCGGCGCGTAAGCCCCAAAATCATGCCCATTCCAATGGCCAAGGCTATCATCGACGATCCGCCATAACTAATAAAAGGCAAAGTCATCCCCTTTGTTGGAATGAGGTTTAAAGTTGAAGCCATATTGATGACGGCTTGAAGCCCAAATTGTACCAAAAGTCCTGTCACGGACAGAACCACAAACATATTCCTTTCTTCAAGAAGACGGCTAAAACACCGCAAGATAATAAAAGCAAAAACACAAACCAAAAAAAGACACAGAATCATTCCAAATTCTTCGCCCGCAACAGCAAAAATAAAGTCCGCATGCGCATCAGGAAGATACTTTTTGACTGTCCCCTCTCCTGGACCTTTGCCAATAAAACCACCATTCATAAAAGCATCTAAAGATTGGTTTATTTGGTAACGGTCTCCAAATTTATCTCCTCCGTCCGGATAGAGGAAATGATCAACGCGGCGCGTCACATGAGGAAACAAGAGATAAGCCCCTACAAGACCTGCTATTCCACATCCAGCTGCTGAAAAAATCCAAAATAACGGAAGGCCCACTAGAAAAAATTGCGAAAACCACATGACCGTAATAAGCGCCGTCATCCCTAGATCCGGTTGAAGCATTAAAAAGGTAACCACAACCAAATAAAGAGCCATAGAGATGAGATTGCCAGGGAAAGAGGAGTTGTTTTGTTGTTTAGAAAACATTAAGGCAGACACAACTGCAAATGTGGGCTTCACAAACTCAGAGGGCTGCAAGGAAATGCCAGCAATATCAAGCCACCGACAGGCCCCTTTTATTTCCACCCCCATAAATGAGGTCAATAGAAGAGCTATCATACTGAGTCCAAACACACCAAGAGCAAACCGTTTTATGTCAGATAAGGAAAGGAGGGACACCCCTATTAAAATGCCAAGAGTTGGCACTAAAAAAATAATGTGTTTTTTTATGAAATGGAAAGAGCTCCAATGATGTTGGTCAGCAACCGCAGGACTTGCGGCCATAATGAGGAGAATCCCCATAAAAATAAGCAGCAAAAGGGCCGCTAAGGTCCACCGATCAACAGTCCACCACCACCGTCCAATTAGGCTTGTATTTGTGCGCGCTAGAGAGAGCATGAGATGCCCACTAATTTATACCAAGTTGTTATTTAAAAATCATATTCTAGAGATCAAAAGCCCCTGAAACAAGAGGGAGTTGTAGTTTTTAATAAGATGGTTTTGAGAGCGCGTTTACGGCACAAAATACTAAGAATCACAGGGTAAAAATGTTTTCTGTCTTGAGAGATATCTCAAAAAATGTTTTGATATCTTTGTGAGTCGAGAATCTAATTTCTTCATTTTGCAATTCTTCTTTTTATAACAACCGATGTCAAAAATTAAAATAAATAATTAAAAGACAATAAAAACAAAGGAAATTAAAAAAATGAAACCCACCTTTGAACCCGCTGCGAAAGTCTGAGATTAAGACGAGGAGAAGGGATTGGAGAGAGTTGTGAGGTGGTTTTTTAGATTTTAGAAGTGATTTAGGGAGTTTTTCTTAACTTTTTGCCTTTT
>JACPNY010000015.1 GCA_016185255.1 Pseudomonadota bacterium | reverse complement strand
GGCCTCGGGAATGCTCGTGATGGAGACCGAATTGGACACTACCGTGAGGCTCTCAAGTTAGCTGAGGAGATTGAAAACAAGGATCTTCAAGCCCAAGCCCTGATCGGCCTTGGGAATGTGTGTGCAGCGAGTCGAGATAACACAACTGCATTGGATTATTTCAATGAGGCTCTTTCCTTGGTAAAACCAGGCTCTGAATTTTATCAAAAAGCAGAAGAGGGAAGAGACAGAACCCAATCCTTTCTCAGTCAGAGAGGCGCTGGGACTTCTTCCCTCCCTTCTTCCTCAAGCAATGGTCAAGGCCAAAAGCGCTCTTATTCTCACGTAGATGACTCAGCAGAACGAGATTCAAGCTCATCTTCTCAAAGTTCTTTATCTCATGGAGAGCGCCGTAGTGATCATCAGAATCGCGCGGCTCTCGAGTTAGCGAAAAAGAGTGGAAACAAGGAGCTTCAAGCCCAAGCCCTGATTGGCCTCGGGAATGCTCGTGATGGAGACCGAATTGGACACTACCGTGAGGCTCTCAAGTTAGCTGAGGAGATTGGAAACAAGGGCCTTCAAGCCCAAGCCCTGATCGGCCTCGGGAATGCTCGTGATGGTAATGATAAAGAACATTATCGTGCGGCTTTCGAGTTAGCGAAAAAGATTGGAAGCAAGGAGCTTCAAGCCCAAGCCCTGATCGGTCTTGGGAATGCCCGTGATGGAGCACACAACTATCGTGTGGCTCTCAAGTTAGCTGAGGAGATTAAAAACAAGGACCTTCAAGCCCAAGCCCTGATCGGTCTCGGGAATGCTCGTGATGGGGACCGAATTGGACACTATCGTGAGGCTCTCAAGTTAGCTGAGGAGATTAAAGACAAGGACCTTCAAGCTCAAGCCCTGATCGGCCTCGGGAATGCGTGTGCAGGAAGGCGAAATAACCAAGATGCATTGACGTATTTTGAAGATGCTCTTTCCCGAGTCAATCCAGGCTCTGAACTTTATAAAAAGGCAGAAGTGGGAAGAAGCAGAGCTGAATATTTTCTTCCCGTGGAATCCATGAAGGCTAATTCCCAAGGATCTTCCGCCACTCCTTCCTCAAGTAAGGACGATCCTCTTCTTCAGGATATGCAGGTTCATCTTACCCATCAAGTCACTCAGGCTACTCAGGACGTGAGAGCTCAGGTTCTTCAAGAGACGGCAGATCCTCTTCAAGATATGCAGGTCATCAGAGAGAAAGAGATAACCCCTTGTCACACAGAAACCCCAGCTCACGCTGATAATTTATGAGAGCATAGGGGGGCAGTCTTGGAATGCCCCGAGGAATAAGGTTTAAAAAGAGATCAAAATCCTCCTGATATCTGCCATATTCGGCATCATAGAGGTAAGGATCTGTGTACTCTTCGAGATTAGTTAGCCCTCAAAAATAAGGAAAAATTGTGATTTTAACGATGAATAAAAAATGAGGAAAACCTATGAATTCAAGTTTGTGGCACTGGAGGCCGTGGGTTCAATCCCCATCACTCGCCCCATAGGAAAAAGAACGTTAGAGTGTTAAAAAGCCCTTAACAATAATTGCTTATGTGTACCTATCAGAATTATGGTGCTGTGGGCTTAGTAATCTTTAATTTTTTCTGCGTGAACCACTTAGAATTGACCTTGGGTGACCGTGTTACATCGATTATTCCTATGACATCGAAATCATAGAAACAAGTCGGAAGTGTGTTATCTTTAGATGCCACTATTTTATCTATTCCGATAGGTCCAGTTCCTATTTGAATTTGGCCAGTTAGCGTAGTTGTATAAAGATTTTGTTGTCTGTCTGTATAAGAAAAAGGAATTGTAATATTACAGATTTTACTGTTGTTGTATCCAGTTGTGCAATTGGAAGCTGCTACCGTAGATTTTCCATGTTTCTGGAGATCAAAAGCATCTGGGCAACCGTCTGCAATTGCAGGGGTAAGGTAAAGCCCTCCCAAGAAAGTAAGAACAAGAAAGCTTTTCTGGGCTATGGATAGCATTTTGAATTTTCTCCTTTTTCATTGTTATTTATCATGATTGCAAATTAAGCTTAAGAGTATTTTTTTCTCTGCAATTGAGGGTAAGTTGTTAAAAAACCTTTAATAATTCTTGACTTTTTTAATGAATTTTGATATAAGTCCCTCAAATTATATTTTTATGTGAGGATGTCTTATGCCTGAAGTCTTAATTAGTGGACCTGTTGGCCGTATTGAAGCCCGTTACCATCAAGGTAAAGAACGGAATGCTCCTCTTGCGATTGTGTTGCATCCCCACCCCGAACATGGAGGAACGATGAATAACAAGGTAAGTTATGCCTTGTTTCGTGCTTTTGTGGACCAAGGATTTAGTACATTACGGTTTAACTTCCGGGGGGTAGGACGCTCAGAAGGTAAGTTTGATCATGGAGAAGGTGAACTCAGTGATGCGGCGGCGTGCTTGGATTGGCTCCAAGTTCAAAATCCTGAGCCACGGCAATGTTGGGTTGCAGGATTTTCTTTTGGTGCTTGGGTCTGTATGCAACTTTTGATGCGCCGTCCAGAGTTGGATGGATTTATTGCAGTAGCTCCTCCTGCAAATTTATATGATTTTACCTTTCTTGCGCCGTGTCCTGTTTCTGGATTAATTGTTCAGGGAGGAAAGGATGATATTGTTCCAAAAGAGTCTGTCCAAAAACTGACAGCGCGGCTTTCTGCGCAACGAGGTCTTTATATTGACTATCGTGTGGTTGCAGAAGCAAACCATTTTTTTACCAATGAGATTCCAGAGCTTACAACTCACGTTCATGACTATTTAAGGGCCGCCTTAACTCCTTTGCCAAAAGTAGTCAATGGGTGAGGGGAGCAAAGCCTGATGATGCTTACCCCTATGCAATAGATTCATATTATTCGATTTTCAAGTCTACTCCTGCATTAAACTCCATAGTTTTTCCTAAGTCCGCAGAAGAAAAGTCTTTTTTAACATTTTGTGGACTAATTTTTTGACTTGGAGCGCCATCATACGTACATATAACTGCAAAATTCGTTATACTATCACATCTGTCCGATACATTGGCAGTGTTGCTCTTTCCTGGCTCAATTGTATAGTATGTGGAACAAGTTTCGCTATTCTCGCTGCCTTCTGGGTAACCGGAGATAGCGCACCCTATACTTCCTTCTTTTGCCGCATTTGAGATTGTGATGTCGAGCCCCCAGAGAGTTTGGGAAAAGCATAAGGAAAGTGCAACAAAAGCGATCGATTGTTTGATGAAAATATATGTTGAGCGTTGGGTCATGAAAAATTCTCCTTCTTATGTCCTCCAGTCATTTAAGCACAAAAAAGTTAATTTTTTCCTTACGTGGCTATGGGGGCGGTATTTCTTCTGTGAATTAATTTGTTCGTTTGCTAACCTTAAGGATTGCAAATCCTTCCGCCTCTAAGAGGATAAGGCACTCCCGTTGTGCCCGGGAAAGAGAGGGGGAAGTTGTTGACGGATCTTGCAGCTAAAAAAGCAAAGGCTTGAGCTTCAAGAGCGTCGTTATCCCAGCCAAGTTCAGAGGCTTTTTTCATATCATTTTCAATATGGTGCTGACTCATTTGAAGAAGAGTTGGATTGTGGGTTCCCCCTCCGGCCACAATCCAGAGCAATGGTTTCTCTGGAAGGTGCTCCAACGCTTTTTTAAAAGACAGCGCTGTAAAAGCCGTTAAGGTCGCAACCCCATCTTCGAAGGGCATATTTTTTATATCCTCTATGCAGGCTTGAAATGTCTTGCGGTCAAGGGACTTTGGGGGCTTTTGCGCAAAAAAAGGATGAGAAAGCCATCGCTTTAAAAGAGTTTCGTTCACCTGACCATGGGCGGCAATCTTCCCCTCCTCATCCCAAGAAAGGGTCGTATTCTTCCTCACCCAATCATCTATCAATCCATTGCCGGGACCCGTATCAAAGGCCAGAAGATCCTTTTCCTCATGCCCAATCCAGGTAAGATTAGCGACACCTCCAATGTTAATAATAGCCAGAGGTTTGGGTAAAGATTGCGCCAGAGCCTGATGAAAAACTGGTACAAGAGGAGCGCCTTGTCCCCCATGAGAGACATCGTTTAAGCGAAATTGTTCAACGACAGGAAGGCCTGTAAGAGTGGAAAGAAGACGTCCGTCACCAATCTGACAGGTGATAGGGGGTTTATGAAAAAGGGTTTGCCCGTGAAAGCCGATGAGATCTGCTTTGTGAGCCGTTTTCTTAAGAAGGCTCAAAACAAGGTTTGCATGATGATGGGTTATGGCATAAGAAAGCCCTTCTATTTCAGGCCCTGGGCAGCTCCCATAGGCTTTGAGGATCTGACTCTTTAATTCATGTGGATAGGGACTATAATGGGTAGGGCCAACGTCAATAATACGAATGCCATCCGTTTGAATGAGGGCTCCGTCCACTCCATCGGCTGAAGTGCCGGACATAAGGCCTAATGCCCAAAATTCATGCATTTGTTCCCCCAAGTGAAATAAAGGACGCAGAGGAAGAGGGGGGGGTTCTCACAAGAGCCTCACAGATGTGAGGATACCCCTTCTTCGCACTTGCCATGGCTTTTACCACATTCCCGCTGTAGATAGGGTGAAGGTCCCCCAAGAAACTCACCTTTTTCTCGCCTTGATAGGAAAGAAGAGTTTCTTCTCCCTCGATCTTTAAGTCTGAGGCTTCCTCGTCCAAAAACGTATTTGGGAGCGTTCCTACCGCCACTAAAAGGGTACGACAGGAAAGAGTCTGCTGGCCTTCGGGGGTCTCGATCACCAGGCTTTCAATATGCCCATAAGAGTCCAATCGGATTTCGTGAGGGGCTGCATTTTCAAGGAACACAACGCCTTCGCGGAGAGAGAGATCTAACTCTTCTGCATTGAGACGATAGCTAGGGGAGTCCTGAATCTTTTTACGATAAACAATAGTGGACGCTTTATTCAGACAAGAGAGGTCTCCTTGGCGAAGAGCGCGGGCGTGGCCGAGGAATTCTTCCGCAAGGATCGCGTCTTCTTCGGAAAGAGAAGCGGGAAGGCCTCCCAAGGTTTCTGTTTGTTTCAAGAACTTCTCCACCTGAAAGGGATAGTAAGCGAGGGCTTCCGTTGCCGTATCCACAGCTGTAAGGCCTCCCCCTATAACCAGGATAGGCAGGCGAATCTGAAGATTAGCGAGAGACTCTTTCTGGGTAGTTTCCCTAAGGTGCAGAGCCTTGAGGAAATCTGAGGCCATCCTTACGCCGCGCGCAAGGTTATTCTTTATATCAAGACCATTCGGTTTTCCTGTACCAAGGCAAAGAGCAACATGATCAAATCCTAGCTCAAAGGCTTGTGGAAGAGTGAATGTTTCACCCAGACGTACGTTATCATAGAGAGAAAACTGATTTCTTCTTTCTAAAAGGAGACGAATAAGGATTAAGTAATTTTTATCCCAACGTGCCGTAATGCCATACTCTGCCATACCACCAAATCCCATTGTTTTGCGCTGGCTGAGCGGTTGTTTAAGGCTGCTCCAATCACGAACTGGTTTTTCTAATATCTCTTTTTCAAGGGGATCAATTGTGAGGCCATCAATGGCAACAATCGTATGGCCTTCATTGAGAAGATAGTGAGCAAGAGTAAAGCCAGCAGGGCCCATGCCGGCGACTAATACTTTATAGCCCGAAGATGGCTTTGGAAAAGGCTTTTTCACATTAAGGGGATTCCAGCGGGAGAGAAGGCTGTAAAGCTCCACTCCCCAGGGCAAGTTTAAAACACTTTCCAGAGTTTGGGTTTCAATGCTTGGGATGTCTACGGAGTCCTGTTTTTGAAAAATGCAAGCTTGTTGACAATCATTGCAAATACGGCGGCCTGTGGCGGCAACCATGGGGTTGTCTACCATAATGACGGCAAGGGCCCCCACAACATATCCTTGAGTTCGCAAAACGTTCATTTCAGAAATTTTTTGATCCAAAGGGCACCCCTTGGATTCTTCTGAGAGTCCTTTTGAGCAAGAGTCCTTTGTTTGAGGATGGCAGATGATACAATAATGGGCTTGGTCGAGGGCGTCTTCCAGGGTAACGCCGGGATCTGTACAATCGAAACCTTTCCTCTGCAGGCGATGAGGGGAAGATAAAACGCCATCCTTCTGCTCGAGGGAAATTAAAGCTTCGGGGATAATTTTTCTCGGTAATCTAAAAAGACGAGAAGGGTGCTCTTGATGTAAGGCCCAAGCAGCATATTGCTTTGCGGTATCAAGAAAGTCCTGATCTTTTTCCTCAAGGGCTCTCAAAACATGACCTGCAAAGGTAAGATCCGAGAAGGGCTCTCCCATGAATTTTTCGAGTTCCTCCCTGAGCTGAGGTCCCTTAAAGGCGAGGGCTTCCTCTTTTGAAAAAGACTTTACGGCTTGGCGTTGGATGAAGAGGCGCTTGCAGCGGTAAAGAGGAGCAAGACCATGTGTTTCTGCTTGGAGATGGGCAACTTCTTTTTCAATAGAAAAGAAGGCACTTAAAAAATCTTCTACATAAGGACTGAGGTCAAGTAGAAGAGCACTTTCCTCAAGGGAAGAGGGCGGTTTTTGGCGTGCTGTCCTTAAACGAAACGCAAGAGAAGTATTCCCTTCTTCAAGATAGTTGAGGAAAGTTTTGTCAAGACGCTCTAATCCTTCTGCCGTGTGCAGATCTTCGAAACTAAAGTCGGAAGAGAGAAAAGTCATTGTGTAAAATCTTGTGAGTGTTTGTCATTACTTATTCAACTATGGATAATGAAAAAAAGAATAAGGAATATTCAAATTAATAACAAGCCCTTACCTAAAAATAGATTAAAGATGAGTTATTCAACAGACTTAAGCTGCGGAATTTGTATGCCTTTATAGTTTATAAACGTCATCATACCAGCAGCTTGATGGTAAGCAAGATGGCAATGCAGCGGCCAATTGCCTGGGTTATTAGAATCAAATTGAATTTTTACTGTTGAATGGGGCATCACAAGAACAGTATCCCGCATAGGACCATTTTGAAGTGTGTGACCGTCGATTTCAGTTACTTCAAAAGTATGTCCATGAAGGTGCATAGGATGGCTCATTCCTGTTGTGTTTTTAAAAACAAGTTCAACTCTTTTAAAAGGCTCAACTTCTAAAGGTGTTATGGTAGGCCATACTTGATTATTAATCATCCACACGTAATTTTTCATATTCCCGTCAAGACTAGCTAGGAGCGTTTGTTCTGGTTTTTTTACAGGCAATGGATTAACAGCTTTATATTGTAGTTCTTGATCATAGTTTAATGCCCCCTCCGCTGTCTTAGCTTGTTCGCTAAGAGAAGGTATGGATGCACCTGGTGTTGCAAGAATGACTCCGGTTTGTAGACGCGTGCCTTCTCCTTGAGCTAAAATGGGGTAAGCCCCTTCTTTGTCCGGTATTTTGACGAGAACATCTAAACGTTGAGCAACAGCCAAAGGAAATTTGGTGCCTGGAAAGGGGTGGATCGGTTGTCCATCGGTCGCAATGACCTCTCCTTTGAGTTTTCCTGTATTGACAAAGACATTTGTACCTGAAGCGCCATTAATTAGACGGAATCTCACTGTTTGACCAGGCTTAACTTTGATAACATCAGGATTTTTTAATGTTTTATAATTAGTTAGAAGAGCATCATATTGAACATCATTTAAATCAGGTTTCGGGGACATCTTCATTTTAGAGTCAGTATTTGACATCTTCATACCTTGTTTTAGCTCTTTAAGAATCGCCTCCGGACTTTTATGACTATAATCCGCTATAAACATGACAACTTCTTTGATATTTGAGTCTCTTTCTGTCGGGTCGTGAATAATAAAAGGAGCTGATAGGTATTGTTCTGTCTGTAAGCCATAATGGGAGTGCATCCAGTAAGTTCCAGATTGGTTGAGCGTAAAATGGTAAGGATATTCTCCACCAGGTAGGATGGGGGGCTGAGTCATATAAGGAACACCGTCTGCATCATTAGGAACTATAAGGCCGTGCCAATGGATAACAGTTGGGACGTTTGTTTCATTCTTTACGATCGTATTGAAATCTTTCCCTTGTATTCCTTGAAAACCCCAGGTTCCATCTGGTTGTTCAATGCGAAAAACTTCTGTTGTTTTATTGCCAACGGTAAGAGGTACTTTTTTGACGATGAGGACGGTGGGTGAAGTTTGAACCGCTCTCCCTTCTTGTACCACTCCTATGGATAAAAAGAATAAGATGAAAGTAATTGTTTTTATTATTATTTTCATTTTTTCTTGCCGAGGGTTCAGAAGTTATCCTGGGAAAGGATTTGCAACATTATCTTCATCGATTTTAAGCTCTTCTACTTGGTGTGGAGAAAGCCCTTGAGTCTCTGAAGGAGAAACCTCTTCTGGTTGTGTGAGGGGGGCTTCTGCAGGAGGAAGTGGGGCCTCTTCTTTTTTCTGAGGAGCGCAGCTCACGAGAATAAAACCGCTTAATGCAGTTAAAATAAGAGTCTTAGAATGAAGAGTCATGGTTGTTTCCTTTCTTTTTATTATTTCTACATATCGGCTGGAACATTATAGTCACCATTAAAAATGGTGTTGAGGTTATGATTGTCTTTCAACTGCTTAAGAGTGTCTTGAGAAGAATTTTCACTTTTAGACCTTGATGGTGTAGCCGCTTCTTGTGCTTCAGCCTTTACTTCTGTTAAACAAGCAACTGATAATATTAATATAAACAAAATTTTAATTTTCATAGCACTCCCCTTTACATAAAATCATTATGTACATTCGATCTATAATACACTTAGAAAGTTAATAATTTATTTACTATAGAGGGGAGAGTCCGAAATAAAAATTTTTATAACGGGAAAATAAGAGGTAATCCTTTGATAAAACTAAAAATTATTTTTTAGAGCGGCGGTGGGATTTTTCTATTTTTTTATCTGTCTCATATTGGCTTACTGAATAGACAGCCCACAAAGCTGCTGGGATCCATCCCAAGATCGTGAGCTGTAAAACAAGGCAAATCAGGCCCGCAAGAGGGCGATCGATTGTAAAGAAAGCAACGAAGGGCAGGAATATAGCGAAAAAGAGACGCATGATAACCTCCAGATAATGGTAGCGGAGGAGGGATTTGAACCCCCGACAAACGGATTATGATTCCGCTGCTCTGACCAACTGAGCTACTCCGCCTCAATATGGATGGTGCCCAGAGGCGGATTTGAACCACCGACACGAGGATTTTCAGTCCTCTGCTCTACCAACTGAGCTATCTGGGCCCATCAGCTAGCTCTATAGATAAAAATTTCCTTTTTGTCCATCCCTGATGGAAGGGAAGAGAGAAATTTCTACTTTTTCTTCTCATCTGAGTTGGAGGAAGATTTGCGGTGAATGCTGTGGCGACGCATCATTTCATTAACTTTTCTTTCTTCCCAACTTTCATTGAAGAAAGAGGTGCGATGAAAGAGAAGAGGCATCAGTCCCATGCGAGAGGCTTTTAAAATCAGAGCAATTCCCCAGACCACAATAACGTATTTAGGCCAAAAGGTTCCTGTTTTATCAAAGGTCCACCAAATCGTGATTAAGACAAAGTTGACGATCAGAAAATTAACCATATCCATATAAAAGCGCTTTAAGGCTTTTACTTTCTTGCGCACGTCTTCTTCTGTTAACATATAACACCTCCACTGTATGCGTATACTTATAGAATACATGACGACCAATTTAAGAATCGTTAATATTCTCTAAATTTGTATGTATTTGCTGAATACAACTTTAGTAATACCTGAAAGCCGTTCGGTTGTAAAGGAAAGAAAGGAAGGAAGAGGGAAGTCCTCCTTTTTTCCTATTTCTATCACAACAATTGCCTCAGGAGATAGCCATCCTTGAGAGGACAGTTGGGTTAAGGTGGGAAGAACAAGGTTTTGTCCATAAGGAGGGTCTAAGAAAACAAGGTCAAAGGGGGCGGGGGCTACTCCAAGGTGTTGCGCGTCTTTTTCTAAAACACAAGACGCAGAGAGCTCAAACGCTTTTATATTCGCCCGTAAAATGGGCAGAGCGGTTCGATTGTTTTCAATAAAGGTGACAGATTTGGCGCCTCGAGAGAAGGCCTCAAGGCCTAAGGCGCCTGTTCCTGCAAAAACATCTAAAACAGCTTTATCAAGGAGTCCAGAGGGGTCAAAAGCAGGGTTGTGGAGGAGGACATTAAAAATCATTTCCCTCGTGCGATCAGACGTGGGACGTGTCCCCTCTGAAAGAGGAGGGATGATTTTCTTTCCTCTATATTTTCCGCCAACAATTCGCATGGGATTTTACCTCTCCCCCTGTGGGAGAGGTCGCTGCGTAGCAGCGGGTGAGGGGTGTTTAAAATTATTTCTCATACTCTCTCTAAGTTATTCAGTACGTCGTTATTCCAAAAACACCTAACTTTAAATTCATTCTTTTCAAGAATCTGTGTACGATTTATCATATATTTCTTGATTTGTATGTTGTCTTCCGTCAAGTTTTGAGTGCAGGGCTTTTTGAAATCTTTTTAGAATCGGAGCTGCCTTACAATACCCCTCACCCGCCCCTTCGGGGCGACCTCTCCCACAGGGGGAGAGGTAGGTCATTTTACCCGAAAAATTAACTCTGTCTAAGAAAAGATTATGAGGTGCTTACACACATTTGTGACCTGGGGGTAGGCAAATCAGAATGAGTCGTGTAGGATACTCCTCCACCCATTGAATGGAGGAATAAACATGAGATCTTTTACAGATATAAAGTCAAAATCTAAAATGTGGAATGAACTTCTGGTTGTTTTTGGAGGGGTGTTCCTCCTTTTTGCAGCGTCCCAAATTGAAATTCCCCTTAATCCTGTGCCCATTACCTTGCAAACGGTTGCTGTTATGCTTATTGGGTTGACCTACTCTCCCCGCCGGGCTGTGGAAGCCATCGTTCTGTGGCTTGGCTTATGTGCGGCAGGAGTTCCTGTGTTAGCAGGATTCTCTGGAGGATTCGTTAAGCTTATTGGCCCTACAGGAGGTTATTTAGCCGCATTTATTGTTGCGGCTTATGTGATGGCTCTTCTTAAACAAAAGTTTTCTTTGAATTCATGGCGTTCTGATGCTGCATTGACTCTTTTGGGGACACTCATTGTTTACACAGGGGGAGTTGCTTGGCTTTCTTACCTTATTGGATTTGAAAATGCTTTTTATCATGGGCTTCTTCCCTTTATTTTGCCTGGCCTTGTGAAGGCTGCTCTTTTGTGCACAGCTTTGCAAATTCTTCGTCATACACGTGGTGCATGACCTTTTCTTTTAGACCTCACCACTTCCTCTGTACCCTTGGGTTTCAGGGGAAGGGGTATTCTCCCCATTTTATTGAAAATTATGAAAAGATTGTGGAGGCTCTTCAGGAAAATGAAGAGCTTTCCATAGAGGTCGTCTCATCAAGAGATTCTATTTGTGGAGCGTGTCCTCACCAGGGTGCACAGGAATGTGATAGGGAAGAAAAAATCCAAGGCCTCGATCAGCGTCATAGCCAAATCCTGGGAATAAAGCTTGGAGATAGGCTGAGCTGGCGTAGGGGGAAAGAGCTCCTTAAAAAGCATATGACGGTGGAGGCTTTTCATCAAGCCTGTGCGGGGTGCTCATGGAAATCATTAGGTGTTTGTGAAAAGACCCTCAAAGACTTGCATAATCGTGACCAAGAAGCTAACGCCTGAAGAGCGTCGCCTATGGCGGCTCAACACACGGGATGTGACACCTCTGTCTAAAGACGCACAAAAGGGAGAGGAAGTGGTAGAAAAACCTCCTCCCCTCAAAACACCCGCTGTAAAACCTGCTCCTAAAGTTAAGAAAGTGGCGTCTCCCGTTCTCCCTCCATCTCTTCCTTCTTTGGGGAGAAAAGAAGTTCGACGTCTAAAAATTGAAGCGCGTTTTGATATGCATGGATTAACTCTCCACACAGGATATGAAGCGTTAGAGCGTTTTTTGATAGGGGTTCAAGAAAGGGGGCTTAAAACAGTCCTCGTGATTACAGGAAAAGGGTCTATGAGCGCGGAGAACACATTGCGGAGTCAATTGCCACGGTGGTTGCAAGAAACGCCTTTACGCCGATTTGTCGTGTCCCTCCACCACCCTGCAAAATTGCAGGATGGAGGGACAGGAGCGTTTTATGTGGAGGTGCGGCGAGGGGATAAGTCTCGCCGAGGGTATTTATTTTAGTTATTTTAGTTATTTTTTTTCTTTTAAGAAAAAGTGACAGATAATGGTTAATAAAGGGTTAACGGATTGAAAAAAATTTTATAAAAAGAGAAAATGATAAAACGCACTGTTTATTCTTTAAACTGCTTCATAGTTTTGATCTCTGCGCTCTTGGTGGGGTGTCAACCCTTAGAGACACATCTTTTTGCCCAACATACGGCTATTATTGGCCGCTATTCCGATCAAATGCCCGCACTTCCTCCTGGGAAAAAAGTCGTTCTTGTGGGAGGTGTTTTTGATGTTATTCACTATGGTCATCTGGGCTTTTTTAAGGCGGCGAAGAGTCATGGAGATTACCTTGTGATTGCCATTGAGCCCGATGAGTTTATTAAAAGATGCAAGCATCGCACGCCAGTTCATAAGCAAGAGCAAAGAGCAGAGCTTCTCTCTCATATGGATATGGTGGATGCGGTTGTTATGCTCCCCACTATGGGGGGGTATGAGGATTATCTAAAGCTTGTTGAGATGATTCGTCCTTCTGTGATTGCGATTACGGAGGGGGATCCTTATCGGGCTGAGAAAGAAAAACAAGCCGCATCTGTAGGGGCACAGGTTGTTGCGGTGGTGAATCGACGTCCCGGGTTTTCAACAAGTCAAATTTTGAGACACATGTGCAGGTAACTTGGGTTTTGGATAAAGAGTTAAATGGTTAGCTAGAGAAGTGCTGGATTTTGTGTGAATAAAAAAGGCTTCATGTCCTTCGGACATGCGTTATTTGCACTGGGTTGCTTCGTCGTTTCACTCCTCACAATGACATAATATATTGTTTATTAAAAGAAGATCTTTTCCTTCAAACTGCCCGAATCTTCTTTTCTTTTTTTATGGCAGAGGCAGAGAGAGCTTGCCTATGAGAGATTTGATCAAGCCTTAGAATTCTTTCATAAAGGAGTCGACTCGTTCGAAGAAGATCCCGTAGGCGAGGAGGGAGACCTGGATCGAGTTCAGACTCCATCTCGAGGCAGGCTTTCCCGCGTAACACCCGATATTCTTTAGAAAGGCTTTCATCAAAAGAAAGTTCTCTTTGTTGAATAGCTTTTTGTATGGTTAACCATACGGTAATCTGACTTAACCGCATAACAATTCGTAAGGCTTCATGGGTAATTTTAGACGTTTTGTCTGTGTCCGTTTGCTGAATATCTAAAGGAGCTTGCCACTTGATGTAATCTCGTGAGTTTTTAAGCAAACTTTGAGCTTCTTCAAAAGGTTGATTCAAAAACGTTATAGAACCACGCATAACACCAACACACTGTTTTAACACTTCCCTATACTTTTAGGATAATATATATCTATTAATAAAATATTTATTTTAACCTCAGTTATGGATAAGAGATTTTAGAAATTGCATCGAGGCCTGCTTAATCCTGTAAGACTTATGACGATGTTTTACAATAACCTAGCATTATCCGGTGCAATAGTTATTTTTAACATATGATGAAACGTCTTGTTTCAGTGACGAAAAACGCCTATAGAGAAGGAATGACTTCGTAAGAACAGGAAATGAAAATATGGCCATAATAATTAAAAAATTTTCTTTTTTAATTCTTGCTTGTTGCCTTTCGGGGTGTTTTTTCAAAAATCAGGAGATAGAAAACAGTTCTCTAAGAGATAAGGTTCTTGCTTGTGGAGCCGGCTTTTCTGATGCAGCTGTAGCTTCTTTAGATGCTGCTTATATGTCCAGCTCTTTTGAAGCAAAGGCTAATGCCAACTTCCACGAGAGTGCAAAGGAGATCATCTTTTCCGAGCTTCCTCCCCAAGATAGACTTAAAGCTTACGAAGATTATATTCGTTGTATTGAATCATCAGCTTTTCCTAGTCCTCCAAACAAACTTACAAGGACCTTTTAATAATACTTTGCTGTTCTAAATGAAATGTGGGGAACACTCCACAGGACAAGCTCCGCGGAGTGTTCAAGAATATTTCCATCTTTTTCAGAGAGGAGGGGGAATTTGCTCTCTTAAAAATGAATCACCCTTCCAAAGGCATCGAGGACAGATTCATGCATCATCTCGGAGAGGGTAGGGTGAGGGAAAATGGTTTCCATCAGCTCTTGCTCGGTGGCTTCAAGGGTTTTGGCTAAACAAAAACCTTGGATGAGTTCAGTCACCTCAGCGCCGATCATATGAGCACCTAAGAGTTCTCCTGTTTTTCCATCAAAGATTGTTTTGACCAATCCTTCAGCTTCTCCCATAGCAAGAGCTTTTCCATTGGCAAGGTAAGGGAAGCGACCCACTTTCAGCTCATATTTCCCGGTGGCCTTCGCGGCTTCCTCCGTTAAGCCAACGCTTGCAATTTGAGGGTAACTATAGGTGCAGCCTGGAATATTGGTTTTCTTCATGGGATGGGCTGTGGAGAGACCCTTAATTTTTTCAACACATAAAACTCCTTCATGGCTGGCCTTGTGAGCAAGCCAGGGAGCGCCCGCAACGTCGCCAATCGCGTAAATGCCGGGTTCATCAGTGGCACACCATTCATTGGTGACGATGTGGCCTTTTTCCACTTTGACTTTTGTTTTTTCAAGGCCAAGGTTTTCTGTATTGCCCACAATTCCAATGGCGAGAATAACTCGATCAACAGTGATGTCTTGCGGTTTTCCTTGGACATCAAGGGTGGCGGTAACGGAGTTCGCATTTTTCTTTAAGGCCTTAGTCGTTGAGTTGACATGGATTTTGATCCCTTGCTTTTCAAAGGATTTTTGGGCCAACGCTGAAATTTCCTTGTCTTCCACGGGAAGAATCCGGTCTTGAACTTCCACAACGGTAACTTCCGCTCCCATCAGGCGGTAAAAGCTTGCAAATTCAATGCCAATAGCGCCTGATCCGATAACAAGAAGGGATTTTGGCATGTCTTCTGGCGTCATAGCTTCCTTATAGGTCCAGACAAGCTTTCCATCGGCTTCCAGGCCGGGGAGAGAGCGTGCGCGCGCGCCGGTTGCTAAAATAACATGAGAAGCCTTAAGACTATCCTTCTCATTCACAATGAGCTCAATCTCGGCTCCTTGGCGTCCTTTAATTTTGGCAGTGCCCTCAATAACCGTAACCTTGTTTTTTTTCATCAAATGCTTGACGCCGTTTGCAAGTTGCGTGGCGATAGCGCGAGAGCGTCCGATAACCTTTTTAAAATCAAAGGAGATGTTATCCGCTTTAAAACCATAGGTTTCTAAGGAATGCAAAAGATGATTGATTTCTGATGAACGAAGGAGGGCTTTTGTGGGGATACATCCCCAATTGAGGCAAATTCCTCCGAGATGTTCCTTTTCGATAAGGGCTGTTTTGAGCCCTAATTGGCTTGCACGGATTGCGGCCACATATCCTCCTGGGCCTCCCCCCACAATGATTAAATCATAGTCTGCCATACCTACCTCCTTCTTGATCTTGTACTTAGTTTCGTCTGATACCATATGTAGAAAGCGATCTCTATGGAAAAATTAGAAAGATACTTTATACTGCGGATATGACAATGACGAAGTCTCATATTTTATTGGTGGATGATGATGAACGCTTGCGTGATCTTTTGCGCAAATTTCTGCTAGAGAATGGCTTTTTTGTCTCAACCGCGCGAGAGGCAGAGCATGCTAGGAAGCTTATCGATCTTTTCCTGTTTGATCTTATAATTCTGGATGTCATGATGCCAGAAGAAGATGGCTTTTCCTTAGCAGAATTTATTCGTAATGGTCCTATTTGCCTTAAAGACGTGCCTATTCTTTTCCTCACGGCAATGGGAGAAACAGAAAATCGAATTACAGGACTGACGCGAGGAGCCGATGATTACCTGTCAAAACCCTTTGATCCCCGGGAGCTTTTGCTGCGTATTCAAGCCATTTTGCGACGCAGTCACTCTCTAAAAAACGTTGCTACGCTTTCAATGGGAGAGGTAAACTATGATCTCCAGTTCAATCGCTTGATGCGTAACAGATCTCCCATTTCTTTAACAACGGTTGAAAGTAATCTTTTAAAGATTTTTGCACGTCATCGTGGAAAAACACTGACGCGCGAAGATCTTGTGACTGAATATGAGGGGGATTTAAATCCACGGACGGTTGATGTGCAAATTACGCGGTTGAGGCGAAAAATCGAGGATGATCCTAAGATCCCGCGCTATCTTCAAACTATAAGAGGGAAGGGATATATTCTCATTCCAGACGCATGAAGTATTTTTTGAAACACCCTTTTAAGGCTTTGAAAGCTTACCTTCCCAAAAGCATGTTTGGACGCTCTCTCCTTATCTTGGTGCTTCCTCTTGTCTTGATAGAAGGAGTAGCGGCCTATGTTTTTCTTGATTCTCACTGGGAAAGGGTTGCTAAAATGCTGGCCCGAAATATTGCAGGAGAAGTGGCTGCGGCTATAGACCTTTACACACACACACCCGATCAAGAAGCTTTTTACAAATCCCTAGCGGGGACCTATCTTAAGTTAAGAATGGATTTTGTTCCTGGAGAAAAGATTCAATCACCCATTCCTGAAGAGTGGAAAGATACGGCTCTGGATATGGCTCTTAAGGATCAGGTTTTTACTCCCTATACCTTTAATATACAGAATAGAGAGATTCTTATCGATGCAGAAGTTGCAGGGGGCGTCTTAAAATTCATCACCCCTCTTAACCGTTTGTGCAGTAAAAGTTTTTTTCTTTTTATTATGTGGGTTTCCATTACGTCCGCCATCTTTCTTTTAATTGCGGTGGCTTTTATGCACAATCAAGTCAAACCCTTGCGACGCTTGGCGATTGCAGCTGATAGGTTTGGAAAAGGGCGCTCTTTTCCCGCGTTTAAGCCTGAAGGGGCCATTGAAATTCGTAAACTCACACACGCCTTTACGAATATGAAAGAACGCCTTCAGCGCCAATTGACCCAAAAAGCTGATATGCTCGCGGGGGTGTCTCATGATTTAAGAACCCCCTTAACCCGTATGCGTCTTCAGCTGGCCATGATGATGCCTTCCCCCGAAGTTGACGGCCTTCAAAAAGACATTGAAGAAATGAACAAAATGCTCGAAGGCTATTTAACTTTTGCGCGAGGAGAAGGTTTGGAAGAGACATGCGAGACCAATATGAATGACTTCTTGCAAGAGGCCATTGAGGGGCGGGCTGACCTTCAAACCGTTGTTCATTACACCTCTCATCCTCTTCCTGTTGTATATGTCAAACCCCAAGCCTTAAAGCGCTGTGTGATGAACCTTATTAATAATGCCACTCGCTATGGCCATGAGGTATGGGTCAAGGCCTTTACGGATAAAGATTATCTCATCATTGTTGTTGAAGATGATGGGACGGGAATTCCCGACGAGAAGATTGAAGAAGTGTTTAAGCCGTTCTTCCGCTTGGATTCATCCCGCAATATTGCCACAGGGGGAGTCGGCCTAGGGTTGACCATTGCGCGGGATATTGCCCAGGGCCATGGAGGAGACATCATCCTCTCTTCTTCCGTAGACCATGGAGGACTTAAGGCGTCTCTTGTTGTGCCATATTGAAGGAGGGAATTATATTCATCCTCATCATCTGACGTTTTTAACCTTTTGTATTTTAGCTTTTTAATATATGCAAAGATTTCGGTGCTAGGAGGCCCCTTGCGGGGGACCTCGTAGCGCGGAGTTGTTCCGCTGAGATTAAAGTTCACTCGCAAGGAATTCTGCTGTCATCTTGATCTCGTCATTTCCAAAGTTCTCAAGTGTGCCAACATTCACGGAGAGCACTGGAATGCCAAGTCTCGTAAAATGTTTTGCCACAGTAAGATTGTTGGAAAGATTATCATCCATGAAGAGTGCTGGACGTCCTTCAGCACATCTCTCAACAAAATCGTGCTTTGTAGTATCCTGTGTTGCATGAACTGCTCGATAATGTTCGCCCAGTCTAATGCCAGATGCTGCCAAGTCACGACTCACGTTTCGAGCTTCGGCACCACTTCTGGCAGTTACCAGATCAACTATATGTCCTGCGCCACCCAAAGCTTGTAGGACGGTAGGCCATTCAATATTGGTAAGCCGTGTTCCTACGTTACGGTCGTCAAGAAATGCATCGTCACGTGCCCATAGGGTATTATCAACGTCGAATACAACAGATTTCGGACCATCTCCTAAGCGGGAAAGGAGTTCAAAAATGACCGCTTGGAGATTACCTTTTGCTGCCATTGTTGGGCAATGTGTAACAAACGTATAAGAAGGATCGACAGCAAACATAGGGGTAGGGGTGTAGGAGGTTAAAGGTATTCCACCGAGAGGGGGGACGTCTTCTACAAGTTCATCAGCTGGGCCTCCGAGGTCGCGTGCAGCGGGTTTGCCTTCCGCTTCTTCAACATCCAGCAAAATTTTGTTAATACTCAAGCCAAGGGAGAGTGTAGTTCTGCCATCAAAAGCAGGGTTACGGAGTATTAACCAGGTTTGTGTTTCGCCAGCGGGCACAATAGAAGAGAAGGTAAGCTGTGTGTCGCCAGGGTTTACAACTACGCCCTCGTCATAATACTCGTTCTGGTTTGAATTAAGAAAAGCTATGGGTGTTGGCTCTCTTACCTCATCAAAAGTACACCTAATGGTTAGCTTCTGGCCTGGTTTAACAGCCATAGGATTTGTCTTTACAAGACCTAAGTCAATCCAATCTTTTAAAAAAACAAGAGGAGTAGTTTCTTCAACTCTCTCATCATTTTTCAATGAAGCTGCCATGGCTGCTAGAACCATTGCCTCGTCGTCATTACCAAAAAGCTCCAAATGTTTTGTTGCTCGTGCTTGTGCAGGAGCTCCACCGGTATCTCGCAATGAGGCGGCTATTGCTGCTTGAAGCATTTCATCCTCTGGATCCATTGCGAACGATGGTCCTGTGCCAAGTACAATGCCTAATGCTACGTAACTTGAAAATGTAGAGAAATTAAAAAGATTGTTTTTCATCATAACTCCTTAAGTGTTTAAAATAAAGATTTTGATGTATATAAAGAATACAACAAAATCAGTCTATCTTTAAATAATAATTTAAATTAACATTGTCAATGTAAAAATTTTTTTCTGTGTTAAAAAAATGTAATCCCTGAATTATTTTAAACATAATCAGGCACATCCAGGACAATATATGACGCCACATGACTCAATTAAATTTTGCAATTACCTCTTAATAAATTTATTGCTGTAAATTCCCTTGACTCTTCCTTCCTTTCCTTCCAAAATACATCCTTAAGGTCATCGGAAAAAATGGAGGAGACCATGATGAATCAGATCGATCGCACTTCTTATCTTGTGTCTCCTTGTTGGC
>JACPNY010000079.1 GCA_016185255.1 Pseudomonadota bacterium | reverse complement strand
GTTTTTATTCTAAATGTTTTCCTCGAAATCTTTCTGAGAGAACTATTTAATTTCGTAGTTCTACCAGATCCCATCTTAATCTCCCCATTGGTATTTAAGAGAGAAACGACAAACAAATCTAAACCCGCATTAAAGAAAATCCGTGAGCTTTAAGCCACTTTTTGTGATCCCTGTAAGCAGGGCAGAGTTCCTCCACTGTCTTCCAAAAAGCCTTGCTGTGATTCATATGAAGAAGATGGACGGCTTCATGAATACACACATACTGAGCCACATCTGCAGGTGCCAAAATCAAGCGCCAATTTAAAGAGATCGTTTTCTGTGCGGAACAACTTCCCCAGCGAGATTTTGTATCCCTAAACCTTACTTGTTCAAGATGTTGCCCAAGAGTCTGACTCGCTTTCACCACATAGGGGGTGAGTTTTTCTATCGCCATTTTTTTCAAGAAATCATGCAGAGCGCTTTGGGAGCATCGAGGCGGCAAGCGGAGAGTTTGTGTTGTTATGCACAGCATGGGTTTACGACGCAGAGGATCTAGAATGCATTGAAAGGGAGCTCCATGGAGGAGTATGTCCTCTCCTGGGACCAGGTGTTTCACGTGAAACATTTTTTTTAAGTTTTTTTCAATCCAAGGCGTACAGCGGACCAAAAAAGCTTTAATGTGAGAATCGGTTGTTCGAGGAGGCACAGTTAAAACAAAGGCATTGTCTTGAGCTGACACTCGCAAAGACAAACGTTTTGCGCGAAGATTTGGCTTACGCTTTATGAGGATGTCCTGCTCTTGGCCTGAAAAGACGATGGTGCTCATAAGGGAATTATAGGCATTCTTTAAGGATTGCACCAGTAGTGTTAATTTAACAACACTGGTTTTGTTTTTAGGGACAGAGACAAGGTTTTTTTATGTTAATCTTCTGATGAAAAGCGATAAAATTTTAATTATTTTAGGTTTCCACACATGGGGGTTAGGAATGAAAAAGAATTTTTCCATAGGGTTCAAACTAAGCACACTTTTTGTTTTTCTCGCAACCACAGGGTGTGCAGAGTATCATCGACGCGTTCTTGGGGACATGGAGGCCAGAGGCCCTGAATTTACACGAGTCCTCGCAGAAGAATATTGTGAACTTGGAACAATTGAAGAGGACATCATGTATGATGAATGTTCCGCCAATTATTATTTTCTCAAAGCTATTTGCGCCAAAGAAGGAAGATATCCACCTCCTACAATTTTAGAGAATTGGGATATTCACCCCGATAAGATGCCCGAGCTCGCGACAGCACGGCAACGATTGATGCGAGCCATGCAACTTGGGGCCTCTACTGTTGCACCACACCTCGCGGCTCATGCTCAAACACATTTTGATTGTTGGGTTGAGCAACAATCAGAAGGATGGCAAAAGGAAGATATCTCTTCATGCCGACATGAATTTTATAAAGCTATAGCAGAAGTTGAGCTCATGCTTAAAGGAGGAGCGCACAAGGTGACTCCTGCCCATAGCGTGCTCTTTAACAACAACAGTTCTCATCTTACCCATGAGGCCATACAAATTGTTGATGCCGTAGCCATCGACGCAAAGTCCCGTCATATTCTTTTAGTGGGACGGACTGATAAGGTAGGAGATGTAAACCATAATAAAGATCTCTCTAAACAGCGCGCAGCAGCCGTGAAGAAAGAGCTTGTGCGCAGAGGGATGTCTCCTCATCTTATTACCATAAAGGCGGAAGGAGAAACCCCTGGACCTAAGGTAGACACACACAATCGTCGAGTTGATATTATCTTTTTGGACTCACAATAAAGCAATGGCTCCGCCACCGAAACGGAGGGAGCCATTACGATAGAATGTTTACTGAACTGGGATTAGTAGGGGGACAGCTGGTGCGCCTACTACTCCGGGTGCTATTCGCCATTTCTTGCCAGAGCCATCCACCCCAAAGAGTACCCCCCCTCGATTTACTAAAGCTCCAAGTGCTGTTACAGTTCCCAGCTCAGCAGGAGCCAGAACTCTACCTCCTAAAGTGCCTGCCACCTGTACATCAACTCGTTTTCCGTCTTTCGTTTGTAATATTATAGCGTTCGCCTCATCGACAAGAGCGAAAGATCCCCCCACAAGGCAACTCATCATAAGCAGACCTGTTACTTTAGAACTTAAGATGTTTGTTTTTTTCATGACTTAATTCCTTCCTTTTGCGTCGTTAATGTTTTTGACAACTACCCATATTTTGGAGAGTCAATTAACAATGTAATTCATTTCAGTTAAAATTTAATTAATAACAACAAAAGATATTTTTAATATTACGTTGCGTAAATCTAAAAAAGAAAGACGATGGGGTGTTTTCATGGTGTATATGGAATTTGACTTTTCTTAAAAAATACTTAAAATCCCCCCTAACCAATAAAATAACAGGGTTCATAATGGCTTTAAAAAAAAGATATCTCGGAGCACTTTTAACATGCGGGATCAGCCTTACATCTTGCGAAACTCCTCAGCCACAAGCAACTGCCGATGCAAAGATCCCTCTCGCCTCGCTCAAAGCTAAAAGAGAAATCCATCCTACTCTTAATTATGCTTTTCAACTTCTCAAAGAAGAAAAATATACTGAAGCATCTCAGTTTATTAATATGTCTCTTCAGTCACAGCCGAAAAATGTTTTTTTTCACATACTGAATGCACTCACCTATGAAAAACTAGCTGAACGCGGAGATGCGACCGGACTTGAGCTTGCGGCTGTTGGATATCAAAATGCAATAAATCTTGATTCCTCTAATAGCTTTGCCATTATCCAATTGGCAAAGTTAAAAACTCGTGAAAAACAATTCGGAGAAGCACAAGAGCTCTTTGCAAATGCTCTTCTGCTAAACCCAAATGATTCTGACCTTCTCCACGAGCTTGCAGCAGCGTCTTACTATGCCTATGATATAAAAACCGCGATTTCAGCTATTTGTAAGGCAGAAAAACTCAAACCCGAAGATCCTCTTATCCACCGCTCTGCTGCTATGATTTATGCAGCGGTGGGGGATTTTACGACGGCTAAAAAACATTTAGATATTTTCAAAGCTAAACTCGGGCAAGATCCTGCCGTCTCACAAGCCACAGCCCGATTTAATGATTGGGCCTCCCTTTATAAAAGTGGAAGAATTCAACTTGCTGCAACAACACCACAAACAACCCCAGGGCACACAGCTTCATTATCTGAGCTGCCTGGCGCACCCACACCAGTAACGCCTACTCCACCTTCTGCGCCATCTTCTTCACCATCTTCTGCATCCCATCCCCCAGCATCAGGACTCGCTGCTACACCGTCTCCAGGAACAACTTCAGGAGCTTCAGGAACCTCGGGAGCTTCAGGAACCTCGGGAGCTTCAGGAACCTCGGGAGCTTCAGGAACTTCAGGAACAGCTTCAGGAGCTTCAGGAGCTTCAGGAGGAGCTTCAGGAACAGCTTCAGGAGCTTCAGGAACTCCTCCGCCTGTACAACCTACAGCAGAAGGAACATCGCCTGTTCCTTCTCCTTCTTCTACGGGAGGATCTAGCACGGGTAGCAGTCCTGACACTTCGCTTACCGGCGCTGCGGAAGACTTAGCGCAGACGGAAGAAGCTCAAACAGTGCTGGAGATGCCCCCAACGGCAGAAACTTCCGCAAATCAAGGACCACAAATTATCGTCGATTGTTATATGCTACGGGTACAGGAAGAAGCTCAAACGTCAAAAGGCAATAATATTCTTCAAAATCTTGCCATCACCCTTAATCCAGGAGGGTTTATGGGTTTCAAAGGGCGAATAGGAGGAACAAGTCTTCCGCAGGGGGCCGGACAACAACAGAACGCTGCTCTTCTTACAACTGATACCGGATTCAGGGCTAACCAAGCAGTCCCCATAACGACAGCGGCCAACTCCGCCCTTAATGTTAGTACCAGTGGCTTTAACCTCTACAATGCAGGGAGCCTTACGGGAACCATGTTTGCCTCGGGAATCACCTGGGCAGGGCTTACCTATAGCCTTAATATCGCTAATGCGGTTGACATACGTACAGAGGTCGTGAGCCGTCCTTCTCTTATGACTTTCCTTCAAAAACAATCTGTCTTTTTCTCAGGAGATGAGCTTGTTATTGGGCTTTCAGGACAGTACGGGGGAACTTTAACTAAATACCCTGTTGGAGTTACACTTATCGTTACACCAGAATCTCTAGACGGAGATTTGCTAACTCTTACGATTACAATTGAAGGAAGTATTCTCACGTCTCCTAATCCCAACCTTCTGGCAACTGTAGATGTGGCCAAAACGCGGGTTGATACTTACGCAAGGGTACGCCTTGGAGAAACTCTTATGCTAGGGGGTATCTACGAACGACAGGAGCTTGCTTCAAAAGATGGTTTCCCAGGTCTTCGAGATATCCCTATTGCTCAATATTTTTTCTCTAATGAATCTACCTTAAGCTCACGTCGTTCAATTGTATTTATGCTGACACCCCGCTCACCAGATCTTGTAAAGAGTGCCGTTAATCGAGCTATGTCGAGAGACTGCAAACAGCCCAATCTTGCCGAACTTACGAGCCGAAACCCAGATTGGTTTGCCACCAGTCCTAACTTGGTTCCCCTTTTCGCTTACCTCTCAAAAGATCCAATTATTTACTATGAGTTCAGAACAGGTGACGTTCTTCCTCCAAGTTGGGGATGGGAATCTTCGTTCGAAGACAAGCTCGCTATTTTGAAAGCATTTTTATATTACTAGACAGGACCTTATGGTTTTCTTTTTTGTCGCGGAGCAGAATTTGAGGCCTGTTGTACAAAACACACGAAAAAAACTAAAACAGATAAAAATTAACTTTCCTTAAAAAGCATTTATTGACGGTCCTTACATCTTCCTTTTTAGTGGGATGAATAAAAAAAGAGCCGGGTTATAAACCCGGCCAAGTTTAACAGGGAGGCTTTACGTCACTGAGACGTAGGATCGACGTCGTCGACCCTTTGGGTCCGAAGACCCTCCATGTAGGCATTGCGCCCTATGGGAACTCAGCTCAGGCATAGGGAGGTATTCCTGAGCTGATACCTACGATATAATGAAGCACTCCCTTCTAAACCAGCATAATTTTTGCATTTCAGCTATGCGACCGTCGCATAAAAGAAAGATAGTTTTTGAGATCAATGAAGGAGCCGAGTTGCTACCGCGTTTCTAAGTTGCTATAAGAGTGTAGCAATTCAGAACTAAGGAACCTTTTCAGTGAAAATTACAATAAGCCTCCTCTTCTCCTTCTTCCTTACAACAGCATGCTATGGCGTTTGCACCCCCAATCATTCGTTAAAAAAAGCATGGACGCTAGAGCTTGAAAAAACACAGCCTAGTCATCTTCCCTATGGACTCATCTATGACCTTGGCTCCCAAAAAGTCATTTATGTGGCGATGGATGCAAACCGCACAAAATCAAATGCTCTTCTTGAATCTCTCATCAAGGATGAAAAACCCCAAGTGATTCTTCTGCAAGGACATGAGGGGAAAACAGTTTCTCCCTCAAAGGTGAAATTTAAACTTAAAAACAACAAGATCGTTCTTAAAGGAGCCTCTGCCTCACGAGAGAAAATTTTAGAAAACTTAGTTCCTTATGGGATCAATGAGAAGGACTATGAGAGTTATAAAGTGCTTAGTTTGATGAACCAAATTTGGTATTTTGAGGTGGACTCCCCTGATAAACTCAAGGCTAAGGCCAACCACTATTTAAAAACGGATCCTTATGCAAAAAAGCTCCTCCTTACATTTGATGATATAGAAAGGTGGTTTCAAGAGAAAATGGGACGTCCTTTTACAATGGAGGTTGTCCTCAATAGTGAAAATTTTGCACCAAAAAATCCTCAGCTCAAGAGCACAACCTACCTTCAAAAAATGAGTTCCTATGAAGACGAGATAGAAGATGCTGTGGTTATGGATAACCTTGCTAAAGCTTTGGAAGAGTATAAAACCGTGATGATCGTTCGAGCAGGCAGTAAATATGTGGTGGAAAGAGATGTGCTCCACACAATGCTGGGAGTATCAAAGCCCACAAAAATTGTGAACTGAAAAGGGAAGGCTATTGCCACTCCAGAACTAAAAGTTCAGCATCTTCACTCAGGCGAGGATCCAGAAAAACGTTAGTTTTTTTCCTATTGAAGAACAACTTTCAACCTGAATGAATATAGACGCTGAAAATAAAAAGGACTCTTCCTCTTTTCGCCAGGGCTTTTACTCTATTTGATAGGAGTTTGCCCTTCTCTTAAAAACCGAGCCAATTCTGCTAGCTCTTTATCGGGCGCCCTTTTCCCTCTTTGAGTAGAAATAACATACTTTTCATTGCCAGGATCATGGATAGGATAAAGTTTCGCATGTATATGGGGGACGGTAAGACCTAAAAAAATCAATCCAGTTCTGTCTGCTTTAAGCTTTGTATCTAAAAGTTTGCTAACGTCTTGGGCTGCAGTCATTAATTTTGAAAGTTCTTCTGGAGGCAAATTTGCAAAATAGCTATCCAAATGCTTCTTTGAAATTACAAGGGTGGCCCCCTTCGTATTAGGAAAAATATCCAAAAACGCTATGTGAGTAGCTGACTCCCAAACTATATGGGCTTTCTCTTTTCCTTGCACAATCTTGCAAAAAATACATTCTTTCGCATATCCTATCTGGAAAGAGCTTATAAAAATAAAAAAAGCAGCTATTAGAGTTTTAAAATGCTTCATTGTTAAATTCTCCATGCTTAATTTGCGTCACTACTCTTCCCGATAGGCTTTTTCCAGCTGCTTAGGAAGTTCTGAATTTACTTATAAGTGGGTGTCTTGTCCATGCTATCAGCAACACTAAAAAGTTAACAGGAGAAAGAAGAGTAGCCTTAAGATAGGATTAGTTTGGAGTCTTGGGAAGGAAGGGAAATTAGCTAATCCCGGGACAAGCCCGGGATTAGACAAATGAACTTAGTTCTTTGGCTTAGTTTTAGTTAGAAGGGTGAATGCTGGATGGTGTTTATCACAGTCTGGAACAAATTTCTCAAAATTATCTTTGGTAAGACGTTGTCCAGACGTTACCAATGAGTGCGTTACTTCAAAACCTTCAGAAGCCACAAAAAGTTCAGGATACTCCTTCTTAGCTTGTGTATAAAAATCAGCGAGGAATTCTTGGTAAGTCATCGCCGTCTGTGATGGCCTATAGTCTAACAATTTGTCATGAGTAACCTTTACAACGCAAAGAGGAGGAACGGACACTGTATCATCCTTTTGTTCAGTTTCTTGGGTTGCAGTCCTTGCAAGAACACGACTAATTTGCGCTCGACCATTATCTTGAACGTCTCCTTCCATAGCATAAGCATAAGGGGCAAACCCAATAAAGGCTCCTATTAATGCTGCTGCGATACTTGCTTTATTTCCATAAGTCATTTCTTACTCCTTTCACATAAATTAATATAAAACACTATTGTTTGAAATTAATGTAGAATGCCTTGCTCATGTTTTCAAGTTAATATTTTTTAAAAAATATTAATTAAGACTTATACAGCTTTTTAAGCTGATTACTACTCCGGCTTAAGAAGCAATTCTTTGTGAAGTAACTATTCTTCTCGATAGCCATTATCAATGCGCTCAAGGGCTTGCGTAATTTTAAGGATCAACTTTCTTTCCCGGTCACGGGTTCTCAGCTCCAAAGAGCGATCCGTTTCCGTTGAGGCTCGGTCATTAACATCCGCCTCATTGGGAGATTCTTCTTGCATATGATGCAAAGTTTCCACCGTATCCTTTTGAAGCTCTTCACGCCACTTCAAGAGTTTTTCACGAAAATACTCCAACTGTTGCGAATTCATATAAGGTTCGGCGTCACTGGGTTTATAGTTTTGCGGTAGGCTCATGCTCTCCCCTTTTTTTACCATTATTCAAAACGCGGCCATCATGACTGATCTTAAAAGCACGTGCAATCTTAAAGTTTATGCACTATGAGTGAGAAACCATGATCATCTTAGGACTCGAAACCAGTTGCGATGAAACGGCGGCTTCTGTTGTCACCAAAGACAAACGCATTTTATCCAACATTGTATCATCTCAATACCTCGAGCACAAACCTTTTGGCGGCGTTGTGCCAGAAATTGCAGCGCGCGCTCATCTGGGTCATATAGACTTTATTGTTGAAGAAGCCCTTAAAAAAGCGAGCGTTTCTCTTGACGATCTTGATGGTATTGCCGTTGCTGGCGGCCCTGGGCTCATTGGAGGCGTGATTGTGGGTGTTATGATGGCCAAGGGAATCGCCATGGCAAAAGACCTCCCCTTTATCCCCGTAAATCATCTGGAAGCCCATGCTTTGACAGCACGCCTTACGAGTGATGTGATGTTCCCTTATCTTTTATTACTGGTATCAGGGGGTCATTGCCAGTTTCTTATTGTAGAAGAGGTAGGAGACTACACCTATTTAGGAGGGACTCTGGATGACGCCCTTGGAGAGTGCCTGGATAAAACAGCACGCCTTTTGGGGCACGGCTACCCTGGAGGCCCCATCATTGAGCAACTGGCTCTTACGGGGCATGAAGATGCTTTTTCTCTTCCCAAACCTTTAAAAGGTCAAGAGGGGTGTGCCTTTTCTTTCTCAGGGCTGAAAACAGCAGCACGTAAGGTGATTTCAGAAAATGACATTACGTCTCCTACTTTCCAGGCGGATTTCTGTGCCTCTCTCCAACAAACAATCGGAGAAATTCTCATCGATCGGTGTTCTCATGCGCTGAGAATGGCTCATGCAAAACGACCCGATATCAAAACCCTTGTGGTGGGGGGCGGTGTTGCCGCTAATCAGTATTTTAAAGGTCAGCTTTCCCAATGGGCACAGTCCTATGGACTCGAGGTGGTATCACCTCCCATTAAGTTGTGTACAGACAATGGCGCTATGATCGCTTGGGCAGGGGTGGAGCGCTTTAGAAAAGGTCTTCTCGGATCCTTAGACTTTGCCCCTCGCCCCCGCTGGCCCTTAGAGGAGTTGAGGAGAGGAGATAAAACAGAACGCAAGACCATCTCATGAAAAATTTCAATCTTTTTTTAGGTGTTTAATCTCAAAGTGTGATGGTGTTAATGTATAAAGAACTACCTCTCCCACAAGGGGAGAGGTGAAGAAGCTTAATTTCCACGCAAATTTTCATGGGATGGCCTCTTGAAGAGTTGAAGAAGGACATATATCCTTCGGCATAAAGTTGCTTTACGTGAAACAATTGTATGGATAAGAGAGGCCACTTACGTGAATCATGTTTCCATCATTGGGGCAGGTGCTTGGGGCACCGCCTTAGCCTTAGCCGCCTTTCGCGCAGGTCGTAAAGTCACCCTGTGGTCCATCAGCCCGGATGAGGTGGAAACGATCAATACACGTCATGAAAATGTATACCGTCTTCCAGGAATCGCCCTTGATCCCAGCCTTCACGCTACAACACATGTGCAGGAGGCAGCTCTTGCGGATATCATCATGTTAGTCCCTCCTGCACAATTTATGCGAAGCACCTGTCAAACTTTTCAAAAGGTTATAAACCCAGACGTTCCTCTTGTTATTGCCTCCAAAGGAATTGAGGTGGACACCTGTCGACTTATGTCAGAAGTGGTGCGAGAACTTTTCCCTAAAAATCCTCTTCTTATTCTTTCAGGACCAAGTTTTGCAAGTGATGTAGCACAAAAACTTCCAACAGCTGTGGCCCTTGCTTCAGAAACGCTTCCCTTAAGTCAGAAGATAGCCGACCTTCTTACGAGTTCGCATTTTCATCTTGATGCTTCCGATGATATTGTTGGAACGCAAGTGGGAGGGGCATGCAAAAACATTATTGCCATTGCTTGCGGCATTGTTGAAGGACGAGACCTGGGGGACAATGCGCGTGCTGCGGTGGTTTCAAGAGGCCTTGCAGAAATTGCCCGCCTTGGCTGTGCCATGGGGGGAAAACTTGAAACGTTCTTAGGCCTTGCGGGAGTAGGAGATATCACCCTCACCTCCCTATGCGCCCAATCCCGCAATAAATCTTTTGGCCTTGCCTTAGGAAGAGGGACTCCTTTGGAAGAGATGTTAGCCGCTAAAAAAACCTTAACTGAAGGGGTTTACACGGTTTCCGGAACCGTCACTCTTGCTAAAAAACATAAGGTCGACATGCCCCTCACCTTTGCCATGCATCAGCTCCTTCATGAGGGAGGGACCGTGGAAAGTTTGATTGAGAAATTACTGACGTATTCTTTAAAAACAGAGGGTCAATAAGTGAACCATTGGCTCATTAAAACCGAACCCCAAGTATGGTCTTGGGAAGATCAGGTTACCAAAGGCGTCACCTCTTGGGATGGGGTACGTAACTATCAAGCCAGCAATAACCTCAAAGCCATGAAGATAGGAGACCTTGCTCTTTTTTATCACTCAGGAAATGAGCGTCAAATCATGGGAATTGTGGAGGTCATCAAAACCTATTATCCCGATCCATCTGATCCTTCCGGACGGTTCGGGATGGTGGATGTAAAAACCGTGCGACCTTTTAACCACCCAGTAACACTTACTGCGGTGAAGGGCGATCCCCGCCTGGAATCCCTTGCTCTTGTGCGGCAATCCCGCCTCTCCGTCATGCCTGTGGATAGAGCGTCTTGGGATATTTTAATCACTATGGAAAAACCAATAAATTGAAACAATTAAAGAAAAGCTTGCATTATTATTCTTTTCTGTGTATTAGAAGATCATCGATTAATAAGGCTGAGTGAATTCAATTGTTTATACAAACAGAGGAAACACCGAATCCGGCCACTTTAAAATTTCTTCCTGGTCGCGTTCTTATGTCAGAAGGAACAGCGGACTTTAAATCTCAGGAAGACGCCTCCAAATCCCCTCTTGCCTTGAAGATTTTTGAGATTGAGGGAATAAAAGGAGTTTTTTTTGGTGCGGATTTTATCACGGTTTCTAAGAAAGACGCCCTTGAGTGGGTGGTGCTTAAGCCTGCTATTTTAGGGGCTATTATGGAGCATTTTGTCACTCATCAGCCCTTATTTTATGGAGAGAGAGGCCTTAAGTCTTTACAAGAAGAGGATGACCCCATTACTTTTCAAATTAAAGAACTTTTAGACACCCGAATTCGCCCAGCCGTTGCCATGGATGGAGGAGATATTGTCTTTGATTCTTTTGAGGATGGTATTTTGTATGTCCGTATGCAAGGATCATGCTCGGGTTGCCCAAGCTCATCGGATACCTTAAAAAGTGGAATTGAAAATATGCTACGTCATTATGTTCCAGAAGTTCTTGAAGTCAGAGCCTTAGAGAGTTAAGGAGATTCTTATGATAAAACAATCAAAGATTCATATTTTCTTTCTGTTTTCCTTAGGCCTTATGGTCTTTGGTCAAGTTGGAATCGCCCTCTTTCAAGGGAACCACCCTGTAACGCGGCTATCTCAACGGCTTATGGCCACGGGGGGATCTGCAAAAGCTTTTGGGCTTGTTGCTCCTCAAGGGAAACACTTTTCTGTTGAAAATGTTAAGGAACTCGATTCCGTTTTTAAAAATTGGGATTTTGATCTTACAAAAGCAAAGAGCGAGGGAAAAGCACCGCGTCTTTACTTGGCAAAACTTCCCAAGGACATGACAAAACAAAAGAAAGCCTCGAATTCAACCTTCATTCGCGTGCTTTTACCCCACATTTTACAAGTAAACGAGAAAATTCTGAGTGATCGTGAGCGCCTTCTCGATATGCAAAAACGTCAAAGGGCCGGAGGGCATCTTCGCCACACAGAAAAAATGTGGCTCAAACAACTGGCGGCTGAATATCGCTGCAAATCAACAAAGGTCGAAGCGTTGCTAGCGCACGTTGATATTGTCCCTCCTTCCTTAGCTCTCTCTCAAGGTATGATTGAAACAGGGGGGGGGAAGTCCTCTGCCGCAATCAACAAGAACTCTACTTTTGGTATTATGGCAACAAAAACAAAAGTAGCGAAATTTGAAAGCCTACTGGCCAATGTGAAGGCTTATATACTCAATCTTAATCGGCACGCAGCCTATAAGCCTTTCCGAGACATTCGTGCAAAAATGAGGGCACAAGACCAAACGCTTTGTCCGCATAAATTGGCGGCAGGTCTTAGAAACTATTCTATTCGCAAAGCAGCTTATATAAAAGATGTGCAAAGGGTTATTAGTAGGTATGACTTAACGAGTTACGATCACATCACCCTTGACCAACACATGCGGGTAAAGCCTTAAGATTTTTATTCTTCGGGATAGGCTTCCCTATACAACCATTGACTAACATTATCTAAGTGAACCGCTAGGGAAGTGGAAGGAGCTGCTGAGGGTCCAACTGTTTCTAGAATAATTTGCTGATTCAAGTATCCTCTTTTCTTTAATATATTACGCATAACTTGATCTTGATAAGAAATATAAGGATTATTGGAAATAGCAAGGATCTTTCCCATTTTAGGACCTGTGTCTAACCAAGCTTCCACCGTATGTCCTGTATGAGGACGAGTTAAAACTCCCGTATCTTTGTTTTTTATCATGCCTACGGCAATATATTTAACTTTTTTCAAACGAAGATCCGGATGAGTGATAACTTGATCCCATATAACTTTTGCAGCATCTGCTTCTGTCTTAGGAGATAAAAGAGGCTTTACCCACCCTTTTCTAAACGAAACAGATGAAAATTTTTCGTTAAACAAGACATCGTTATTTTCTAATTCCTTATTAAGTGGTCTTTCTCCTGTGAGAAAAATTATTTCATTGGCGCGTATTCCTCTTGCCCATAAATCATTTAAAAATTTTAAACGATCTCTCATGCGAGGAACTAAAGCACCGTGCACAAGGATGTAATCATAAGAAGATAAAGAGGGTTGAACCGCATTTATGACCCCTAACCTTTGCAAGATAGGAAAAACTTGATCACGCTTTTCTTGATAAATTTCCTTCATTTCCCAACGCTCTTGCGTGGGCTTGCGCATCAATTTCTCCCGCGCAATCTGGCTCATTTGGGAAGCCGTTCCATCATGTTTCAAGCCAAGAACAGCAAAAAGTTCCACAAGGTAAGGGTGCGGTTTATCTTTGGGAAGGACAAGCTCAACCCTTGCATAGACGCAATGAATGTTTAAAAGAAAAAACAGAAGAGTGGCTTTTTTAAACATGCTTTCTCCTAATCAAAGTAAAGGAATACATGATTATCTTAGTAAATCGCAGAGAACTTTAACAAGAGCTTTCTGGTTATCCTGGACTTGCCCTGCAATGAAGGCTAAATTCAAGAGAATAGGAGAAAGAAAAAACCCGTGCATACTTTAGAAAAACAATTTCAATTATTGATAACGTATATCACCTATAAACCCTGGCCTCAGCGAGGGGTTGCTTTCCTTTTAGGTGCAGGGGGATCTCTGGGTTTTGCGCCTGTTTTTCTGTTTCCAGCGCTTCTTCTATCCTTAAGCGGCATTTGGTTTTTGCTTGACCAAACTATTGAAGAAAACCCTTCATTTCTCAAGATCTTCTGGCTGGGCTGGTTTTTTGGTCTCGGCCATTTCACAGCGGGTCTTTACTGGGTTACCTACGCCCTAACCGTCGATTTAGCGACATTTTGGTGGGCCATGCCTTTTGCCCTTTTTGGACTTCCCTCCATTTTAGCAGTGTTTACGGGTATCTCCTTTCTTCTGACGTCTTATTGGCCTTACAAAGGAATCAGCAGATCCTTTGCTTTTGCTGCCATTTGGGTGGGAGTAGAATGGCTAAGAGGGTATCTTTTTACAGGGTTTCCTTGGAATCTCCTTGGCTATGCGTGGGCCTTTAGCTCTGAGATGAGTCAGCTCGCCTCCCTGGGGGGTGTCTATGGATTGAGCTTTTTAACTATCTTGATGGCAACTTCCTTGGTTTATATTGCCGGAAGAAGACCCGTCGAAAGGAATATTGCCCTTAGCATTTATCTTATTGCCGCTTTTTGCTGGCTATGGGGAAAGGAGCATTTGAAATCACCCGAGGTAATCTCGTCTCCCCCCTTAGCTATTCGCCTTGTGCAACCCAGCATCCCTCAAACCTTGAAATGGGACCCCGCACAAAAAGAAGCAAATCTCCAAAAACTTTTGGACATGACCATTCAGCCTTCTCATCTCCCTCTTAAGGCCATTATTTGGCCAGAAAGTGCTATTTCCTTCTTTTTGGAGCAAGATCCAGCACGACGCTTTTTAATAGCAGAGTCCTTGCCCAAAGGGGCATACCTGTTTACAGGAGGGCTCCGCCGGACAGATTCAACACCCCTCAGCATCTGGAATAGTCTTCTCGTCCTTAATGATAGGGGAGATATTGTGACACATTATGATAAATCTCATCTTGTCCCTTTCGGAGAATATCTTCCTTTTAGAGCATTTTTGGATGGGATTTTTGGAAAAGGGTCGATCAAAAAAATTACAGCAGGGACTGTCGATTTTACAGCAGGCTCAGGACCCACAACCCTTCCTCTTCCCGAGCTTCCCTCCTTTAGTGGTCTTGTGTGTTACGAAGTGATTTTTCCACGCGCCGTAATTAACCCTACTCAATCTCGACCTGGCTGGATCATTAATGTGACGAATGATGCGTGGTATGGCAACACCTCCGGTCCCTATCAACACCTTGAAGCTGCGCGTTTTCGAGCCATTGAAGAAGGAATCCCCCTTGTGCGAGCGGCTAACTCAGGTATTTCAGCCGTTTTTGATGCTTATGGCCAAATGACGGGAAGCCTAAAGCTTAATGAAAAAGGTGTCCTCGATGTCTTGCTTCCTACCCCAACACGTACTGTTCCTTTTTATGCTCGCTGGGGAGACTGGATAACCTTAGGCTTGGTCCTAGTCTTGCTGGGCCTTGCCTGGCTTTTATCCTTAATAAGGGAAAGAAATCCCCTTTAAAAAATTTCCAAAATTTACTGATTGTTAAGGAATTTACTCTAAAAAAGTAGGTGTCCCTATAACTTTAGGTAATAAGAAAATGAGCATCATCAACACAAAGTTCCTAATTTTAAACATTGCGACACCACACCATAAAAAGAAAACGATCCGAAAGATAATAAGATCCTGGATAAAAAGGAATTTTTAAACACACCCACATTTGCTAAACTATCGTTATTATCCTACTTCTCCGATCTTCATCACCATACGCGTTGTGCTTTCTCCCTCCACCAAATTGATAAGGCATACTTCTCCCCCATAGCTTTGTACAAAAGAAGCCCCCACAACGTTTTCGATAGTATAATCTGCGCCTTTGATCAAAACATCTGGTTTTAAGGTTTGAATAAGCTCAAGGGGGGTATCTTCGTCAAAAAGAACAACCATATCAACGCACTCAAGAGAAGACAGGATAAAAGCACGCGCTGCTTCCTGTTGGATGGGACGCGTAGGGCCTTTAAGGCGTTGCACAGAGGCATCCGTATTAAGTCCCACAATGAGACGATTACCTGTCTTTTTTGCTTGGTTTAAAAGGGAGACATGGCCTGGATGAAGAAGATCAAAGCATCCATTGGTAAACACAATGCGCTGCCCTCGGCGTTTCCATTTTTGAATCTTCTCTTCTGCTTTTTGCCAAGAAACAATTTTTTCCTCATGCGCTTGGACTTCTTGATGAACAAGGGCCGTTAAAAGTTCTTCTTGAGGAACAACTGCCGTACCAATCTTAGCAACAACAAGGCCTGCTGCTGTATTGGCAAGATACATCGCTTCAGAAAAAGAAGCTCCCGCCGCAAGGCTGGTTGCAAGCGTTGCAATGACCGTATCTCCGGCTCCAGAAACGTCAAAAACTTCCAAAGCGCGAGTTGGAAGATGCTCAATAAGGCCAGAGGCTTTCACAAGAGTCATTCCTTGTTCTCCACGCGTTATAATCATGGCAGAAATTTCGTTCGTTTTCATAAGGTTTTGAGCCGCTCCCACCAAGTCCATTTCTGTTTCTAGGGCCACGGGAATAGCAGAAGCAAATTCATGCCGATTAGGGGTTAAAAGAGTCGCCCCCTTATAGCGGCTGTAATCCTTACCCTTTGGGTCCACAAGAACGAGCTTTCCGTGGCTACGGGCTTCTTCAATAAGGGAGCGCAGTCCTTTTGGAGAAAAAAGCCCTTTAGCATAATCAGACAAAAGGACAAGGTCATGGGAGGGAATATGACTTTTAAATTGCTTTAAAAGTTCGTCCTCAAGGGAGCTCTTCAAAGGAAGGGAACGTTCTTGGTCGGTTCTTAAGACTTGCTGCCCCGCTGCAATAAAACGGGTTTTTGTCGTTGTTATCCGACTTTCATCAACAAGAAGAGACGCTTTAACCTTAGGCAAAGCCTTTAAAAGATCGTGAACACAAGTTCCCTCCTTATCTTGTCCCACAACAGAGATAAATGTCGTAAAAGCCCCTAAAGCTTCAAGATTTCGAACAACATTACCCGCTCCTCCTAAAACGGCAATTTCATCTTCTTTCTGAAAGACAGGAACAGGCGCTTCAGGAGAAATACGCGAGATTTTTCCTCTTATAAACCAATCAAGCATCACATCTCCCACACATAAAATGCGTGTTGCACTGAAGGCATCTAGAAGATGAAGGTTGTCCATACTATTTTTTCCTTATGCAAGAAGGTGAAGATGTGGCTTCGAGAGGTCTACGAGACCTAAACGATATTCAAGAGCTCCGCACAATATTTGTCCAAGAGTAATGTGCATTTCTTGAATGCGCGCTGTTGTATAAGAGGGCACAGTTAAGAGAATGTCGACAAGAGGTGGAAAGTCTCCACTATTTCCTCCTGTAAGCCCCACAGTAATAAGCCCTTTTTGACGAGCTACCTCAAAAGCACGGAGAACGTTGGGACTTTTCCCAGAGGTTGAAATCCCAATGGCAACATCTCCTTCTTGACCCAATGCCTCAATCTGGCGAGAGAAAAGATGGTCAAATCCAAAATCATTCCCAATGGCAGTAAGGGTTGATGTATCTGTTGTAAGAGCCAGAGCCGCAAGCGCACGTCGGGTTTCCTTCATTCGAACGGTAAATTCTGCGGCTAGATGCTGAGCGTCCGCAGCACTGCCCCCATTTCCAAAGAAAAAAAGCTTTTTGCCTTGCTGAAGAGCGTGCGCTGAAACCTCTACCCATTCAGAAAACACAGGAAACAGTTCCTTAAATGTGGCTTCAGCAACACGACAGTGCTCATTTCTTTCAGCTTCGTAAAAAGCCTGAAGATTGAAAGGAGGAGCTCTCATTTTTTAAAACTCAGAATCAACATATTGCATACCCTCAATTTTAGGACGAGGGGCCGTTTCAAAATGAATATGCTCCCCCGGCAAAAGCAACGTTTCAGAAAACTGATGGCCCCAAGAATCTAAGACATATCTCTCCCCTCCCTTGTCTGGGGACAGGTTACCTATAATTTTGATCTTAAGAGGAGAGAGCTCACGAACCCTGTCTGATGTGTTGGTAACATCACCCGCAACGACCACCATTTCAGAAGCACCTTCTTGAAGAGAGATAGACGTCATATTGGAAACCATAAGCCCTGCTCCAGGCAAGCTTATAGGAAGGCCAAAAAGTGCATAGGCTCTTTCACTTGCAGGCCAGAAACCCACGATCATATTGCGCCCAAAAACAAGACAGCTAACGAAAGAAAAGAAGAGGGCAAGACACAAAACAAGCCCGACAGATCTGAAGCGATTTTGAGAGAAGGAGGGCTCTATCGTCTCCTCTCCTTGAGAAAGGTCTAGAAAGGCAGAGGTATTCGCAACAGAGGACATAGCCGGCATTTGCCACCAGATATGCTGGCAAGAAACACACCGGACCTGTCGACCGTCTTTGGGCACCAGAACGTCATCAAGCATGTAGCGTTTTGAACACTCAGCACATGTGACAATCATGAAATGAAACCCTCGTCTATATCTTTGGATCAGTTATATTCTCTTTAAAAGGATGGTGCAAGCTAGACGAATGACTTCTTTTATGTCATTTTACTGTAAGTTCATTAAAGGGACATGTCCACCTCCCAGAATGACCCCAGAAGGGTAAGTTGTTATAATACTAAAGGAATAATCACTGTGTCAGACTTTATTGCTCAATTTGTAGGTGTGGGCCACCAATACAAAGAAGGAGCTGAAATTTTTAAGGGAGCTACTTTTAATATTGAACCCGGCTCCTTTCACTTTCTTACAGGTCCCAGTGGATCTGGAAAATCGTCTCTTTTAAGAATGCTTTATTTGGGCTTAAAACCCACGTGGGGCAATATTCGGCTTTTTGGCGAAGATCCCTTAAAAATGAAACCTTC
>JACPNY010000078.1 GCA_016185255.1 Pseudomonadota bacterium | reverse complement strand
TAGAAGGATCAATTCGATTGGCGTCATTAAGATCTAAGAGACGGTAAGAGGGAGCCGTCTTATCTGAGGGTATACTTATGGGAATAAAATGAACTTCTTCACTTAAGCGTAAATTAATCCAATCATAAAGACCGATGCGAAGATCGTACCCTCCCCCATCTATTTGAGGGAAAAGGCCATCCCAATAGGTGTGTGTGAGCCCCACTATAAGATCAAGACCACGTGCTAAGCCGCCGATACCTTCCAGGCGAAGACGGGCTTCCATAAGCCAGGTAGCAATTTGAAGATCTTTTGATTTGTTTTTAAGAGCATCTTGGCACAGTTGATCAACTTGTTCCCAATCAGCCTTTTTAAGGTCGGTTTTCCAAACACCTTGAGGGAGGGTTTCATCATCTTCTCGGCGGGCTTCTTTGATTTTATCATAAACGTCCGTATATCGAAGTGACTCGCCGCATGGCTTTTCCCCGGAGATGGGAAGAAGAAGGCGCGAGGGGTCAAGTTCTAAGGATAAGTCTAGCATTATAATCAACTCCCTGAATTGTTAAGCTGTGGGGCTTGGTAAGGGAAATAGGGAAGTGTTAGACCTTGTCCTCCGTTGTTAGTACCTCCCGCAGGGCAGTCAGAAGGAAGCCCACCACAAGGGGGAGGTGGTGGTCCTGCTGGTTCTTCAGAGGGTGCTTCAGGGGCGGCAGAAGATGGTGTCGGTGTCGTTTTCGTTTGTTGTGGTGCTGAAACAGGAGAGAGGGCAACACGTATGAAAACGGTTGCTTTTGGTGTACATCCCATAGAGTTTTTGTCTCGATCGGAGAAAACATTTGTCAAAGGAATATCAAAACGAAGTGTAATGGGATTGTCATTAGAACTGTCTTGTTGTTGGCGTAAAAGTCGCAAAAGAGCCCAGGTTCCGCCATAGGAATAAGTCGCGTTTACGCCTTGAACTTCAACATTCGAAGCTTTGTCTGTTACGGGTTGAAGAGGGCTGTTTGCTGCCCAACGGAAATTAACTTTTACAGGGTCTCCAGCAGTCCAAGTACCCCCATGAGACGAAGAATTGATAGAAATGACGGTATTATTAGTGATGAATGACCAATCAAGAATTGCATTAGCATGAGACTCTTTGTTCTGATTCGTTCTAAAAGTCACATCAAACTTGAAGGCAGGTAACGGCAACGCGCAGGTAGGAGCCAAATAGCCTCCAAAAAAGCTACGGAGTTGTTCCATTTGTTCAATAAAAGTGAGCGCATTCTTACCAGCAGGACCTAAGTTTGTAGCTTGTTTTAAGGTATTTTTAATGCCGGCGACTTGGGTGTCCATCATTTCAAAGAAGGTGCGGATATCCTCTGGATCTGCATCGGGAGAGAGGCAATCAGTGTTTTTGACAAAGGGGAACTTTCCAGCCAAATTAGCATTAAAGAATTGAGAGACTTGCGTATAATTGTCTACAGACACATAGCCTGAAAGAGCAACGCATTGCTTATGCAATTTTTCTTGAATATCCACCAAAGTGCTCACAAAAAAGTCATTGTTGGCTGAAATCATGCTGACTGTGCTCGCATATTTAGCGCAGGTAGCTAATGTAACTTCATTGAGAGGATTCATGATGAATTCTTCAAGTTCTACAAGTCCATTGCCTGGCGCTTTGCGTTCGTAGTCATTAATCTCGTCAATGATTCCCTTCCATTTCGTCATAATCGGTAGGTTGCCAGGCATTCCTTCTTTGTTGATTTGTTCAAGGAAGTCCACAAGAGGCTCAGCAAATTCGCGAGCTAAATAATTAATGCGCTCTCGTTGTAAGCCTAAATAATTTTTAAGATCAGTAAGATTATAAACGCCGAAAGCTTCAAGCGCAGCCATGTTTTGACCATTCCACCATTCAAAGGAATTCATTTTAATAGCATAAGGATACTCTTCCGTTAAAATCTCATCTAATTTCTTCAAAGGAGTATAAGTCTGTGTGGTAAGAAGGCTTTTAAGTGTGCCGAAGGCTGTGTTGGCATTGTTTGCTTTTAAGGCAAATAAAATTTGTTCAAGATAAGGCGCTGAGGCGCGATAATTCTGCACCTGAGACAACAAAGCATCTTCTGGAGATAAAGCACTTCCTACTGCAATTTGAGAGCTGAACACTTCTGCATTTGCAATATACTCGACAAGATTTTGAGTCAGGCTCTCTCGTGCTACTTTCTGAAGAAGAGGTTGTAGGGACCTTGGCATGTTTAAAAGACGTGAATTCATAAAGTCATTATAAGTACTTATTAAATTAACGGCGTCTTGAAGACGCAAAGTATCCCATAATAAAACAGAGCCAATGGGGATAGCGGTTATAATGGTTTTGTTTGATGTGGGAGCCATGAAAGCTTCCTTAAAGAAAGCATTCAAATTGTTTTCAAGCAAGATCGCTCCCTGAGAGGGCTCGGAAATAGCTAGCCCACCCTCTAAGACAAAAAGGTACTTTCCATCAAAAAGAGGAGACGAATACCCTGCAAGACGTAGGCGGAAATTCTTAAAGTCTTGGTCAATTTTAGTGGTTAAATCTGTACCAATGTCTTGCGTGAAAAAACTAGACCCAAGAATCAATTTGATAACATATTCATACTGAGCGCCAGGATCAAAGTAGTCCGCATCAAGCCATTGTAACTCAGGGTTTAGGATAGAGTTAATTGTTGTTTGAAGGCTAGTAAAAATTCCACGTAGCATGACGGTGTCATAAGCTGTGTAGTTGCGTGCTCCTGAAAATTCATAAAGAGTCGTCGCTAACTGGGATAACCCAGGAATCATTAGATTAGGGTTAAAAACCGCAAGTTGAAATTCATCAAAAAGCTTGCTTAATTTTGTAGATGCGTCAGTTTGATACTCATCAAAATCAAACATCTTCACATTAGTATTTTTTAGGGCATAAAGATAATAATAATCATTTTTAAAGAAATCTTCTGGCATTTTATAATTAAATAAATATTTGATGATATCTGCCACATCTTGTAGATTGGATGTTTGCCCAAGCAAGTTAAATTTGCGAGCAGCTAATTCAAGCGCTTGGAGGCTAATGACATAATTTCTTAAGCGATAAAACTCAGTTGTCTCAAGGGGATCGAGTCCGTTTCCTGGAGGGGTTGTAACAGGAACAGGCGTATTTAAAGAAACAAGTTGTTGAGCTTTGTAATTTAATTGAGAGCTCATAGAACGCAAAATCACTTTGTCATACACAAGGACCATCACGTCACGAATTTCTTCATCCAAACTGCTAAACCAAGAGGGAGGAACAAAAGCTGAGATAAGGGTATTCACATCAATTTGAGTCATCGTATCAAGAAGCGATTGAGCTTGTTGATCAAAATAAAGTCGGCCTATATTTGTTCCTTCTGTTTGGCCTTGAATTTTTGCTAAAGTGGTATCGATTTGAGGGAGGACGGACATAAGATTTGTTTTCGCATTCTGGAGCTTTTCGTTGGCACGTAGCAAGCCGAGTGTTCCTATAATTGCGGCAGCGCTAACAAGTATTTTTGCAAAACGAATGACTGTTGTGTTTCCTAATAGAACACGAGAAACGGGGCGTGCAAGGCCAACTTCTCGAAAAACTTTATTTTCAAAAAGATCATTGGCAAAGTAAAGGTTACGGTTTTCATCTTTCTCTTTTTGTTGAAAATGCCAAGGCATCTGCAACGAGGCAGACGGAGGGAGATTAGGTTCATCAAGATGACTGTCTCCGACAAAGTAAATGCCCCTTAAAAAGAAAGATTCATGATAACTAGACGGCTTAAAAAGATGATCTGTATAGGTTCTAACTTCAGTTTTCAACTGATTAAAGGCCAGAGGAAATAGGAATACACCATCGCGGTTATCTATGGTTTTACCATCTGCATAAATTTCTTCCTGCGCACGATAAAGAGACTCGTTAATAGAAGAAAAAGCCTCGTCTATCCAGGCAGTCTCATAAATCGACTCAATAGCCTTATCATTGGACCATCCAAAAATGTCAGATTTGTTATGAGCAGGGATGGATTTGCAAAAACTTTCAAATCCAGGGACAAGATCACATTTTGCAACAACGATATAAATAGGAATTCTAAGGCCTGTAAGGCGTTGTATCTGCCATAATTTATTATAAAGGTAGTCAGCTCGAATGAGGATATCATCATGAGAAAGAGCAGTTTTTCCGATCAATTCCGAAGCCGGGATTGTTAAAACAATTCCATCTAAAGGACGTTTTGGGCGATAATGGGCCAAAAGATTTAAAAAAAGCTGCCACTTTGATTCGTCAGAAATTGCGTGAGCAGCATTTAAGACAAGTTTGCCATCCAAATCTAAGACTATGCCGTGGTCGTAAAAGTACCAATCGCAAAGAGGTTTGTCTCCCCCCTCCCCTTCAAAGTGAGGTTGATCAATAGGTCTATCTAAATCTAAATTTTGGACAATGCTGCTTTTGCCAGCATTGCTTCCTCCAAGCATAAGGACCCATGGCAATTGATATTGAGATTGAGTTCCTCCAACAAAAGTCCGCATCATTTTCAATGCATATGAGAACGATTGGGTTAAGGGATCTGCAGGAAAAATTCCAAAACGCGCAAGATATGTTTTACATTTTTCCAACAAGGGGTGATGTTTTTCTTGAGGATGCTCCTCTTCCTCTTTTTTTGTAGCGCTTTTATAGATTAAAATTCCAATAATCGCAAAAACAACCGCTACTAAAAGGGCAACCACAAGACTCCAAGGAAAGAAATATGTTAGTCGAGGCATGGTATCGCTTGTCATATTTTCTTCCTACCCATCTAATCTACACTGTTATAAGTAATAATATGGTTGAGGGTACTTTTAATATCAGACGTTGCTCTGTACCAAACGATTGAGGAAGCTAGAAGATACGCCAAGCAAATTCCTGAAAATACGAAGTACCAGTTACGCATATTAGGAAGTTCTTTTATACCATTTCCCTCTAAAGTATGAGCATAAGCATCAGAAAAAAGATGAATTTTTTGTCGAAACAAATAGGGCTCTCTGCGGTTAATAAACGTAAAGAGTTTTTTGCGATAGGAAGCTAGGACGTTCGCATCATTAAAATGCCGATATTTTCCTTGGAAACCTAAAGCTAATGCGTTGAGATAAAGGATGGCTAAATCTGTACGAACAGGATCTTGGTTTTGAAGTAATAGGTCTAGTTTTTCAAAAAAAGTTTGGCCTGCGCTATGAGTGTTATAAAAGCGTTGTTCTAACAAATTGGATTCCCAATAGGTTTTTCCTGGCCAGTCTAAATTTAGGAAAACTTCGTCTCCAAGGGCAACCATGACAAACTGCGCTTCCGTGTAATAATTTTCAGCAAAACCATTTCCTCCAAAAGAGACCGTAACTGCTTGCTCCTCAAGAAACGTCTGCAAATTTGAAAGAATATACTCAGCCGTTGCATTGGGAGATGAAGTGATCTTTTCTTTTTCTTTTTCCCAAGGCTTTGAAAATACAAACTGTTTATGTCTTAAGACTTGCTTATAAAAATCTTCAAAGCAATTAACAACGAAAGACTGAGCGCCATTTTGTTTATTAAACTGTGCCACGAACCCTGTGTTCTCCCTGAATTCCCTTTAAGGGGACGTTATATTCCTAAAAAGCCTATCAAATTTTATACAAATTAATTATTAAAATTTCGTTAATGTTAATTGGTCAGATTTGATTGATTTGAATTGTAGAGGACTACCTCTGCGGGACGGTTGAAATCATCATCTGACACATTAAAAAGACATAAAATTCCTTTCGGATCAATATAACGAGCATCTGCTTCAACAACAAAAAGTTGAACTCCTTTTGTTGGGACTAAATTCATTTCAGAAACTTCAGCAACGATCTTTCTCTGGGCCCCCAAGACACGATTATCTTTAGCAAGGGTAATGTTTTTATCTGTAACAATGACGCAGTTATTCACCCAGTTTAAAAGCGCCTCTTCCGTCATACCGGGTTGTACCCGTGCTCCTAGAACAAAACGATCCCCAACCCAAGCAGACTGAAGCTGAAGGGTAAAGACTCTTTCATTTAACGTAAAGGGGATGACTGAATAGCTCTCTTCAATCTCATCCAGAACTTTTCCAATATAGTTAATGAGCTGAGAAAAACTTTGTTTAAGGTCTACATGATCATAGCCCTTGAAACGAGGGGGAATTTCACCATATTTAACCCCAGAAATCTGGGCTGCAAGGGTACACAATGCTTGATAAATATCAAAAGGATGAGCTTTCCCTGTGGAGAGTATTGCTTCAAAAGGTAAAAGGCCAATGACAAGCTTTAAACGCACTTGTTCCATTTCTTCGAAAAATGGGTCTTTCGTGACCCTATCACCCACAGACTGAACTTTTTGTTGTAAATAGGCTAGTTTTCCTCGTAATTGCTGGACAAGCTGATCACATGCCTGTCCTAGGTCAGATAGCAAATCCACTTGTATTTGAGGAGGAATATACGCGGCTAGTGAAAAACTTTTTTCATTACATGTTACTTGAGCCAACGGAAGTGAGACATAATGAGCTGGAGGCTCCAAGCCAACTTGAAGAGAAAGATTAGGGATAAGACGTGGAATATCAATGGCCTGTTCTCCAGTATTAATATCTGGAACGTTAGCATTTACGATAGAATGGTAACGCGGTAAATCTCCTGAAACATCTGTCCAATCCCCGCGTCTGTAGGGTACACACAAATAAATAAAGTGAGGTGTTGTCTCCATTTTTTCGCGGAAAGGAAGAAGATTCACTTGCAAAGGAGGGTCTGTTTGAGGAAGGCTTGTTACCAAAAGCCCATCTGGCATGATAACCTCAAGTTCAATTGGACGAAAAATACCTGACGTCAAAAGAGATTCATTAACTTTTAGCTGAACAACCCCCCAAAAGAAAGAAAAGGTATGTGACATATAATATGTCATCATGCTTTCCGTGCGTATGTCCGCTTGTTGAAAATGCTGAGGCATAAGAAGCATGCCTTCGTACCATTGAATTGGATTTGTATTTAACTGAGCCATTCATTCACCTTATTTACGCTTAGAGTTACAGGGGGCACATGTAGAGGAAGACCTCACCTTAAGAGGAGGAAGAGGCTGGGCTACAATGGGAATCGGTCCTTGTCCGCTAGAAGAAGTAGACCCACAGGGAGGAATCTGACTGGGTGGGGCAACTTGCGTGCAGGGTTGCGGGACAACTTGTGCGCAGGGTTTTGGGACTTGTGGGCAGGGTTGCGGGACAACTTGTGTGCAAGGCTGAGCAATGGTTACCGCTGGACCTAACTTCGTAAAGCCTTGGGATGAGTTTGGATCACAAAAATTATTTGAATTCGTTGACCCTTGTTTTAGGTTTCCGTCCGATGAATCTCCCCAACATGCAGGATTTGTCATGGTTGTTCCATTTTGTATGTCATTGGCGCTTAAGGTGGACAGATTTTTAAGGTCATCTTTCATAAGAATAATGTTCACAATTCCATCAGGAGTAACGCGCAAGCGGTGATCTCCAGGGGTTTGATAATTGGCAAACACGTACGCCCCAAAGGCTTCTCCTTTGTTTTGAGGAGGTTGAAAATTCTGAACCATTTGCCCTGGCACAAGCTCCCAGTGCCAAATATCTAAAAGAGTCGGATTATCCAAAAGAAGCTGTTTTGAAGACGCAAAGTAAGTTTTTGCAGACATCTGATTTAATGTACCCATAAGGTTCGAATTATAAACAATAACAAGATCAACAGCGAGCGCTGAATTTTGGTTTGCATCAGGTGTGGCATACATAGACACTGAATTCATTGTGAGAGAAGGAGAAGGAGTCGATGTAGAGCTACATGAAGCAAGCGCTATTGTAGCGATTACCACAAGATGCTTAGAAAATTTTTTCATTACACAAGTTCTTTTCGGAGTCATGATGCATCATTACCATTCTTAGATATTTTTACAACAACAGCACCAGGAATATTTCGAGAGGTGAATTGTGACGCTACCTCCGATGCGGTCGCATAACTCTTATAAGACCCACTGTGGACATGATATAAAACATTTCCGTCTGTGGATTTTCCTGGGGTTACATAGGTTGTGTAGTTTAATGCTTGTAACTTATTTTTGAGTGCTTCGGCATTTTCTTGAGCCGCATAAACCCCCAGTTGAACCGAATACGTCCCTTCCGCTTGAGAAAGAGGTTGAGCAGATGTGGACGAAGGTGAAGGAGCTGGAGTTCCCCCCTCAAGCATTTGTGTAGGCAAGAGACCATGGCGTTGTTGAGGCAAGGACGATTGAGGAGATCCCAAAGTCTGGGGTTGAGAGGAAACTGAAGGTTGAGCAGAAGGTTCTATAGACCGTTGTGCTTGCTCAGCTGCTTTTTGTGTTTTATCCGCAGCCTGCTTTGCCGCTGCATCTTGTGCTTCCGTAATGAGGGGCGTTAAAAAATCTGGCGTATCAGGTGGTTTAATGTTTGAAACAGCATCACTCGCTGTTTCCCCTAGAAGGTCTGCGACCCCGCTCTGTTGAGAGGCGTTTTGTGTGTTTTCTACCGCCTCTTTTTGTGGTCGAGAGGATGCTGGCGGAAAAGGAGAAGATGAGAGTGGTGTATTGTCTTGAGCGATCACATAGGAAGGAGTCGTAGGGGTTTCAAGCCAGATTCCTAGTAAAAATCCTCCTAAAAACGTAAATGTTCCAAAAAAAATCAAGCTAAAAGTTATAGCAAAGAGAGAAAAATTTCCTATACTAACGATGGTTTTATTGTTTTTTGAATTTCCTTGAGGCCCCATAGCTTGAGGAGGTAGATAGGGTTGTGGCGCCGTATAGCCGCCTCCCATCGCCGTAGGTTGTTGGTACGGTTGTTGTGGGTAAGATGCAGACCCAATGGTATTGGGATGCACGTGACTGGCCTGCGGTTGAATATCTTGTGGTGATGGCCCTACCATCTTTTCTTAACCTTTTATTTTTGCTCAGTATACAAAGAAAATTGACAAATGAACAGAGTTTTATGCGATTCATTGTATGATAAATATAAATCGCCATTTGGGCAAAAAATACATCTGCGACAATCCGGAGGACGTTATGCGACAGTACATCATTGGTAACTGGAAAATGAATGGAACGAAAGCAGAGGCTCAAAAATTAGCAACTACCTTTGTAAAACGTGTGACGGAAGCTAGCCGGCCGCTCCCTCATATTGTTTTGTGTCCTTCCTATCCTTACCTCACGACCGTTGCGGAAATTCTTAAAGAGTCTTCCCTAGAAGTGGGAGCTCAAGATTGTCATCCTGAACATAGAGGAGCCTTTACGGGAGATGTCAGTGCTTTTCAACTTAAGGATGTGGGATGTAGCTATGTTATTGTTGGGCATAGTGAAAGACGACACCTTCATCACGAAAGTAATGGGCTTATTCGTAGAAAACTCGAGGCCGCTATTAAAGTGGAGCTTCGGCCTATTTTGTGCCTTGGAGAAAGTGCGGAGGAACGTGAGCAAGGAAAAACATTTCAGGCCATTTCAAATCAACTTACCTCTGACTTACCCTTAGAGTTCACCCCTCAAGATTTGATTATTGCCTATGAACCCTTATGGGCCATTGGAACAGGGATTACCCCTGCTCCTGGGGAAGTCGAAGACATTATGGGATTTATCAAACATGAACTTTCCGTACGCGTGACAGGAGGAGCTCTTGTTCCTATACTTTATGGAGGGTCAGTCACTTCTCTTAATGCTCCAACTCTTTTGAATCTTCCCCATTTGGATGGTCTCCTGGTGGGGGGAGCAAGTTTAAAGCTTGATGAGTTTTGGGAAATTATTAGTGCTTCCAGTCGATAAATGATGAAATTTTAAGAAATTATTATACTTTTTCTGATAAAAAGGATGAAAATCACAGGAGCAATACTATGATAAAAAATATCCTCACCCTTTTGGCAATGGCTTTTTTATTAAGTACATCATTTGTACAGGCTACTAACACCCTCCCCGCAAGCGAATCTCTTGAAGAAACTATCAAAGGCGCGATCTCAGATTTAGTAGAAGATAATGCTGCTTTTACGACCGAGGTATCAAAAGAGCATTTTCAAGGTTTCCAAGACATCCAGAACCCCCGCGTGACCATGGTTATGTGTTCTGATTCACGGGTTCAAACGGATAACTTTTCTCAAGGTGCTGAAAATGATATTTTTGTTGCGAGAAACATCGGGAATCAATTTTCAACGACACAAGGATCCATTGAGTATGGTGTCAATGTCCTAAAAACACCCGTTCTTATGTTTATCGGTCACTCTCATTGTGGTGCTGTAAAAGCAGCCAGAGGGGATTTAAGTCAGATTCCCCCTGGAATCCGAAAAGAACTGCTGACAATGGATGTGAAGTCGGCTCATGATGAAAATCAAGCAGTTGCTTTGAATGTGCACAACCAAGTTGATAAAGCACTACGTGACTTTAAAAAGAAAGTAGACTCTAAAAAAGTTGCAATTATTGGAGCCATATACGACTTTCGTAATGATTATGGGTACGGAAAAGGTCAACTTATTATTATTAATCTAGATGGAGAGAAAGATCCTAAAAAAATCCTTAACTCTCATTACTTTGATGGGCTTGAAAAAGTTAAAGTAGGGATTTGAAGATAAGGAGTCTCCGCTCTCAACACCGAACATTTTTTGAAGTAGTACCACTTCTGTTGTCATCACCGACATAGAAGCTCTTGATTTTCATAGAAAATCCTAGAGCTTTTTGATCGGTGATCTTCTCTTAACAGACCGGAGCTCGAGCAAGGTCTCCACTACTTGTTCTTGCTCCTCACAACTGATTCGATTAAAGCTGCTAGAATACGTGATTGATCTCGTCATCCTCTCGGAATCTTTCTTGCGCCATAAGATCAGCGGCTTCATTGGTTGAAATATGACGACTTTCGGCTATTTGAAAGACCTGGAGAAGTGTCTTAGGCGTTGATAAGACCTTCTCCATTTCATATGTAATCCTTTATGAAGCTTTTTCATAAATAGGATGAGTGACTTGTTCGACATATCCATGTTCTGCGAAATAGGCAATACGAGAGAGGAGGAGATTAAACATCTCCCATCCACGGCTCAAAACAACTCTTAATCGTTCTATATCATAATCTCCTGAGGCTTCTAAAACATGGGCCCCTATTTCAAAGTGATTTTCATCCTCTTCGACATGAGTTTTAAAATGTGATGAATTTCCAAAGAGATGAAGAGCTTCTGTATGGAAAATCTCTCCTGCACCTTCCAGGACAAAATGTACAAGGACGGTTTTTTCTTCAATGGTTGACGAAAGCATCTTCTCAAAAAACCAGCTAGCTGTTGCATCTAAAATAGGATCATTTAAAGTAATTGCTTTGTTTCCACGCATCTTCAACAAAGATGTGTTATGACCCACTTCTTCTAAAATATGCTGTTCTGCTAAGTCTTGATAGGTTTTTGATCCGCCAACAGCTGCACGAAGGTAGATAATCCTCTGAAACCAATTACCCCAAATATTAAGGGCTTCAAGCAATCTTCCATGAGTAGCTGTATCTTCTTTAGAAGTGGAGTGGACGAGTTGAATTAAGGGGTGAGATTTAAAGCTATCCATAAAATATTTTTGGTCATCAAGAAGAACAGAAAAGTTATTGTTTTGAGGTGTTTTTCCTTCTTCAATGAAATGCACACGTGCGTTTTCAACATTCTCATAAAGACCCGCACCTTCGAATTGAATGGATAGGGCCCAAAATCCATTTTCCCCCCTCCCCCAGAAACCATGCTTATGATGAGGAGGAACTATAACTATATCTCCTGCAATTAATTCTTGCTCACAATCACCAAATACCTCTCCTTGGCCTTCACAAATAATGATCATACTTGATGTTGGGTGTTCGTGTGCAGCAAGCTCTTCATTGGGCCTTAATTTTGTCCAAGCAAAGGAGGGACGCGCATTTTCTGGAATAAAGGATGCTAGATTTGAGTGTTTTCGAAAATCTAAAAGTTGACCGAGATTGTGAGCAACATTATCAATCATGACAGAGCTAATAACTGGTATAGATGATCGCGAAATAACCTTCATTGTATTGAGATTTGTGAGTTTTTGTTGTTCTTTCATGGTTTCCTCCCATTTTTTATTTTTTTAAGCAAAGATCATTTATTTTTACAAAAAAACAATGTTTTTTACACACACTATAAATAAAAAATATTCATTCTTATCAATTCATTATAAAATTTCCCTGTGCTGGTTATAAGATATTTTTCATATAAATCTGGATGAAAGTTACTTCCACTTAAAATTTTATGAAGCTTCAAGAAGCTCCCTTGAATTTATGGAAGCCGCCTCTTGCCTTAATTTATCTTTTTTTCTTTGAAATTCTTCTTCTAATAAATATTTAAGAACTTTTCCCATTCCGTTTAAGGGTAATTGATTGCAGAATTCAATATCAATATTAATGATGCCATATTTTTCTTTAAGAAAATTATTAATGTATTGATTTACTTCATCAATGCTCATGTAAGTTCTCTCATGTAATACCACATAAATACGAATGACTTTATCTAAAGCCTCATTTAATGTGCTAATTGCTGTTGCTGTTTTTATTTTTGAATGTTGATGCAATGTTGTTTCAACCTCTAACAAAGATATATATTTTCCTTCATAAAGAACAAAATCAGCTTGACGACCCAATATCCGGATGTACCCTTCCGAATTTTGATAAGCCCGATCTCCGGTATTAAACCACCCAGATGGGAAAAACGCCGTTTTATTTAATTCAAGCAATTTATATCCGCTGATATTCGGGCCTTTTATACATAAAAGACCTGCTTCCATAGGCAAACAATCCCGTAGAATATTTCCATTTTTATCTAATTCTACAATTCTTACCTGTTCATAAGGTAGGCGGATGCCAGCAAATCCAAAATTTTTACTCCTTGGAGAGGAAGAAAAGTTAAAGCACCCCACGATGGCTTCAGTCTGTCCCCATAAAGTCGCGATACTTACACCCGTGATAGCCTTAAATTGACTGAAATCTTCTTCACTAATAGCCACGTTACCAGAAATAGCAGAACATAAGCTGCTGGTATCTACGCCATTTAGTGGATTTTTTAATAATGTTTTGTAAACAGATGGAACGGCTATCATTGAAGTTCCGTGATATTGTTCAACAATTTTCCAAAAGTGAGAAATTACCAAAGGATCTGACCAACCTAAAGGGCTCGTTACAATTACTGATGCCCCATAGAAAAAGGCAGCAAGGGCTTCCACTATTGGCGCACCAACATGAAACATGGGAAGCCCAGATAAAATAATAGAGTTTGTCCTCCCATAGTTTGCAAAAATCCCGGTAGCCCATGCTATGTATACAATCCCCTGATGACTATGCTGCACAAGCTTGGCATGACCCATTGTACCGCTTGTATGAAAATAGGAACAAATGGTATGGGGTTTAATTTTTTCCTCATGAACGAGGGGAGAAGAAGATTGGGCTGATAATAATTCATAAAAATTATAAATATTCTGTTCAGAATCTGTTTCATCTTCTAACAGGATGATTTTTTTTATCCCTGTATAAAGCTTCCGCACGGCTAGAATATTTTCCCATAGTTCAGGATTTGTCTTAGATCCTGTTGTAATTAAAATCTCACTCCCTGCGTCTCGTAATAGTTCTGCAATTTGCTCGGTAGGCAGTCTAAAACTAACGGGATTCGCAATTCCAACGCTTTGCGCAGCAAGGAACAAAAAATAATTTTCTGGAATATTTGGTAAAATATATGAGATTACATCGCCTGTTTTAACACCAGATGCAACGAGAAGATTGGCTGTTTTTTTTACCCGATCAAATAACTGTTGATAAGTGAAGATTACTGGTTCGTCTAAAGGAGAGCCATAGGGGAGGAAGATAAGCGCCTTTCTATCTGCCCATTTTTTTGCCGCTGTTTCAATAATATCATATGCTGTCTGCTCTTTAAAGCGCGCCTCTAAAGGTATTTTTTCAATTTCTTCTACATCGCTAATATGATTAATTTGCAAAGTAGAAGAATCCATATAGCCTCCTTGTTTTCCTATCAGCTATTAAGCGCACTCAGAAATATGAATTTGAGCTTTCCCTACTTCAATAGAAATAGCATGAAACCCCTCAGGTTTTCCACCTATAAGCCCTGACTCACAATAAGGCGGGATCACAATACAATCCCCCGCAAAAAATTCTCGTTGGTTTTCCGGAAGCAAGTTTCCAGAGCCTTGATAAACGATCAAAATAGTTAATGTGTCATGAGTATGGGCTGGAATGACTTCTCCCGGTTTCAAGTTTGCCCAAGCCAGTGAAAATAAGGATGGTGATTGAAGGATATTTTGGAGAATTTCATTCGAATGAAAAATCCGTAATTCCCCTGAATCGTCTACTTTGCCATTTCTCTCTATCACATGGACTGGGATATCTTTACGAGAGACAATAGAAACTTTTTTCATGGGATCAGGTATTATTATATCACGAATCATATGTTGATTATTTTTCATATAATCTCCCTCCCATATAAATATCTGTACCTGTTAGCGTGTAATTTACGCTCTCTTCATAGAGCTTTTTCAGTCCATTGATGCAATATTAATGTAGCTTGCAATCTATGTCTAGACAAATACGATTCTTATAGAAGGAGGAGCGAGTAGTTATTTTTCAATTAAATCCCAGTCAATTAACGGAATATTAACATGGTTCTGATAGTTCTTTAATTGCAATCTCAGTAACACGAGAGTTTATGAAAAAATTAATAAGATACTCATTATTATTGATTTTTATCGGAATTATTGCGCTATCCGTATTGTCTCTATTTTTCTTTACACCACTTCAAGGAAGCATCCAAGACCTTGATCATATAATAAAATACTACATTTCTCTTCATATGCTTCCATTTTATATTAGAGCTTTCATATTTATTATGACTATAATTGCAATAGTGGCGGTATATAAAAATAGTTTAGTTTTAAAAAAAGAAATTAAATATCGCAAACAGATCGAGAAAGAGGCTCGGGAAACAGGAAAAAGTTTAGAAAAATCCTTAGCTCTTAGCAAAGCAACTTTAGAAGCAACAGCGGATGGGATTCTGGTTGTAGATGAAAATAGAAATATTTCAGGTCATAATCAAAAATTTGCAAAAATGTGGCGTATTCCACCTAGTTGTTTAGCCCCAGGTAACGACGAAGCAGCTGTAAAGCATGTGTTGAAGCAATTAAAAGACCCTGAGGGTTTTGTAAACAGTCTGCACAAACTTTACAATTCTGAACCTACAGTTGAACATTTCGATGAACTCATGTTTAAGGATGGGAGAGTTTTTGAACGGTATTCCAAACCGCAAATGCGCGGAGATGAGGTCATTGGTAGGGTGTTTAGTTTCCGTGATGTCACTCAGCGTAAAAAGATGGAAGAACAACTTACATATCAAGCGACCCACGACGCTTTGACTTTACTTCCCAATAGAGTCATTCTTATTGATCGCATCAGCCAGGCCATAAAAATTTGGAAACGCTCAAAGAAAATAGGAGCTGTATTATTTTTTGATCTTGATCGATTTAAACTTGTGAACGATAGCCTTGGCCATGATATAGGAGACATTCTCTTGCAGTCGGTTGCAAGGAGGCTAGAACTCTGCGTCAGAGAACATGATACGGTTTCACGGTTGGGGGGAGATGAGTTTGTTATTCTGTTAACTGGTCTTGGAGAAGAAAGACATGCCATTCCAATCGTCCTCAAATGTCTCAAAGCGTTAGAAGAACCTTTTGTTATTGATAAACACACATTAAGTATTACAAGCAGTGTTGGCGTTAGTTTTTTTCCTAAAAATGGGAAAACCCCTATTGAACTCTTAAAAAATGCTGATAGTGCTATGTATCATGCAAAAGCTGAAGGACGAAATAATTATAAAATATATGCTAATAAAATGGGCATACAAACTAAAAAACAATTAGAATTAATAAATGAGTTGCATGAAGCCGTTAAGAACAATGCACTGACTGTATATTACCAACCTGTAGTTGATCTTAAGAGTGCTTCTATTGTTGGTGCAGAGGCTTTGCTTCGATGGAATCATCCTGAATGGGGGTTTATTTCTCCTCAAGAGTTTATTCCTATTGCTGAAGATACAGGTTTAATTCTTAAGATGGGGGAATGGGTTTTGCAAACTGCTTGTCTTCAAAACAAACTCTGGCAAGAGACAGGATTCCCATCCTTAACAATGGCTATCAATTTATCAGCTCAACAATTTAGGCAAAGAAATATTCCAGAGCTCATCACAAAAGTATTACAGGAAACAAACCTAGATCCTCAATATTTAGATTTGGAATTGACTGAAAGCGTGATCATGGAAGACACTCAAGCCTTTCTTAAGTGTATGCAAGAGTTAAAAAAGATTGGAGTTCATTTAGTTATTGATGATTTTGGAACAGGTTATTCTAGCTTGAGCTACCTTAAGCGATTTCCTGTGGATACCCTAAAAATTGATATAGCATTCGTTGCTGGTCTTCCAGGAAACAGTGATGATGCAGCAATTGTTCGAGCCATCATTGCAATGGCACAGCAGCTAAACTTGGACGTTATTGCTGAAGGAATTGAAACCGAAAGCCAATTTTCTTTTTTAACGGAAAATTCTTGCGATATGGGGCAAGGTTTTCTTTTTAGCAAGGCCATTCCTGCTGAAGAATTTTCTAAGCTTTTGAAAAAAAATAAATTTTCTTCCTGTCACACCACTGGACGAGGGGATAAGAAAACTACAGGAGCCAAAGGACAAATACATCTGATAGAAAACCAACCTTAAACATTCTGAAAAAATACCTAATTCACTTTATAAACTAAAATACGTGATTGATCTCGTCATCCTCTCGAAATCTTTCTTCAGCAATAAGATCGGCGGCTTCATTGGTTGAAATATGACGACTTTCGGCTATTTGAAAGACCTGGAGAAGTGTCTTAGGTATTGTTTCAATATGTTGTTTTACGCGTTCAACAGAATAAAAAGGACCTTCATAGGAGACGTTGATAAGACCTCCTGCGTTGATAATGTAATCAGGAGCATAGAGAATTTTTTTGTCAGCTAAGATCTGTCCATGGCGGGAGGAGTCAAGTTGATTGTTGGCAGAACCTGCAATAATAGTGCATCTCAGTTGAGGAATGGTATGGTCATTGAGAATTGCTCCAAGAGCACAAGGAGAAAACACATCTGCGTCAACTCCATAAATAGCATCAGGTGGAACAGCGTGTGCGTTAAATTCTTTAACTACTCTTTTCACAAGAGTAGGATCGATATCTGTAACAATTAAGTCGGCCCCCTCTTCTCTCAAAAGCTTGCAGAGAGGATACCCAACATTACCAAGGCCTTGCACAGCAATTTTAAGTCCTTTAAGAGACGATTTTTTGAGTCGATACTCTACAGCGGCTTGAATGCTTTTATAAAGACCTATCGCTGTAAAAGGAGCTGGATTTCCGCTCCCTGTTGACCGTCCTGCGACATAAGATGTGGTCTCACCGATCGAATCCATGTCTTCAACGGATGTACCTACATCTTCAGCTGTAATATATCGACCATGAAGATCTTCAATAGATTTTCCAAGGGCACGAAGCAAGGCGGGAGACTTGTCTTTATGAGAATCTCCTATAATAATGGCTTTTCCTCCCCCAAAAGGAAGGTTAGCCATTGCAGCTTTATAAGTCATTCCTCGAGATAGACGCAGTGCATCCGTAATGGCTTGCTGTTCATCAGCATAAGGCCACATACGACAGCCGCCTAAAGCGGGCCCTCGATAGGTATTGTGAATAGCAATAATGGCTTTTAGCTTTGTTTTTTTATCATAGAAAAACGTAATTTGTTCATGATCATCAAAATCAATAGCCGTAAAAATTGACATTTTTGATTTTCCTTTTTTCAATCTTTCTAAAAAAAGGATATGAACTTAAGGTTAATTTTTAGATAAGTCTTACTTCTGCAACCATACATTTTTTTGATTGTAATAAAGTCAAGATTTCTTCCTAACAGCTACAATGCTGATCATAACCAAGACTATGCCAAATAGCTTTGCTGTACTCAAACTCTCAGCATACAGGATCCACCCAAGAATAGCGCCAGTGACAGGCGCCAAAAACAGAATGATTGCAGCGTAAGCTGCTGGAATTTTTCCTAAAGAATAGGCAATAAGGCCTTGTCCTAAGACGTGTACTAAAACAGCTTGCCCAAAGATACTCACAAAATCTCGCAAGGTTAAAGGCCAAAAGGATTCTCCCGCAAGATAAGAAAAAAAGCCTAAAAACAGAGTCGCGCATGCCCCCGTCCAAAACATGAGAAATCCTGTTAAAACACGATCACGAATGTGTTTAAGAGAGATAAGGTAAAGGGCCACCATGAGTCCAGAAAGAAGAGCCACCATATCTCCTAAAAGGTTTTTGAGGCTAATTGAAAAACTCTCTCCCACAAGAAAAGCACAGCCTAAAAAGCCTATGGATGCAGCGATAAGGATTCTAGCAGAGGGGGGCTCTTTAAAAAATAGCCACATGATCAAGGGAACATAGAAGGCAGCTGTGTTGTTTAACAGAGTTGAGTTTACGATCGTTGTATAATCAATAGACCAATTCCACAGAGCAAGATCAAAGGCAAAAAAAATCCCTGCTATTATTAATCCCCACACATCGCTGAGGAAAATCCTATTCTGCAATGGTGGAGTTTGTTCTTCTTTTTCCCATCTCATCCAAACCACCAAAAGAGGAAGAGCAAAAAGCATACGGTAAAAACCCGTCGTTAAGGGACCTAGATCCGAGAGGCGAACAAAAACAGCAGAGGATCCAATTAAAATGCTCCCCAGACACATAAAAAGCATGGAGATTAAGGTAGAGGAATTCTTTAACATACCGTATACCGGATCTTCTGTAGATTTCCTTCTGTTTCAATCCTCCTTTGCATATCGTCTTTACCGTGTTTCTGACTTTCTAAAATCATGTGAGCAAGAGTTTTCTCATCAAGGCCTGCGCTGGGGAGTACTTCCACATGCTGAGAAAGGCCCGTTGTTTTTTCAAAAGCTGTCACCGTCAAAAGACCCTCTACATCGACGGCAAAATCAATACGTATCCTGGCAGCACCCGCAGGCAAGGGAGGCAAACCATGAAGTTCAAAACGCGCTAAGGAGCGGCAATCTGAAACGAATTCTCTCTCTCCTTGAAGAACATGGATAATCATCCCTCCCTGTCCATTCTCATGCGTCGTAAAGTCTTGGGAGGCTAAAGCGGGAAGAGGCGTATTCCTTGGAATTACCTTCTCCACAAGGCCTCCCATGGTTTCAAGACCCAAAGAAAGAGGAGTCACATCTAAGAGAAGAGTATCTGACCCATGGATCAACCCATAAGCAGAAAGGGCAGCTCCCATTGCCACAGCTTCATCGGGATTCAGATCGCATAAAGGAGTTTTCTTAAAAAAAGCTTCTACGTGCTTCCGAATCAAAGGCATACGGGTCATTCCTCCAACAAGCAGAATACCTTGAATTTCCCCAGGGGAAATCTCAGCTTCTTTTAAAACATCTTGAACAATGAACAGCGTTTTTTCTATGAAAGGGAGGGCAAGGGCTTCGAGTTCACTGCGATTTATTCCCTTGTATTCCTCGTTTTTCGTAAGCTTTTCCTTAACAAGGCGAGCTTCTTGGAGAGTAAGCCCTTTGTGAGACGCCAAGGCTTGATCAATATCATCTCCCCCTAGATTGAGATCTCCCCCTGTTGCAAGAACTTGAAAGACTCCTTTTTCAAGCCTTAGCAGAGATAAGTCAAAGGTACCGCCGCCAAAGTCATATATGGCATAAATTCCCTCAACCTTTCGCTCAAGCCCATAGGCCAACGCTGCGGCTGTTGGTTCGTTAATAAGTCGCAACACTTTAATTCCAGCAAGAGCTGCAGCTTGTTTTGTGGCCACACGAGCGGCTTCATCAAAATAAGCAGGTACAGTGATGACGGCAGCATTAAGAGGGGTTGTTTTTTCAATCAGATGGCGCAAATGAGCAAGAATTTTACTCGCAACTTCAACAGGTGTAAGTGTTTGATGTCCAATTTGCAGCAGTTGATTCCCCTGCCCCATACGACGCTTTGTAGAACTTAACGTTTCGCCTAAGTCTACCCCAACTTTAAAGCCATCATCCCCGATTGTTAAGAGAGAGGGAAGAAGAGGCCCCTCCCCGTCAAAACTTAAAACCTGAGGTTTTCCCTCGTGAACAACAGCTACAACTGAGTGAGTTGTGCCTAAGTCAATTCCCACCACAACGCCTTTAGATGCAGCCTGTGAGTCTTGTGTCTGTCCGGGTTCTTTAATTTGAAGGAGCATGTCAACATATCTCTTTCAAAAACTTATGCACATAGGTCAATTGGTAAAGAGCTCTTTCCGCTTCTTGATACTCTTTTTTCTTAAGAGTCGTTTCTAAAGTATTAAAAAGGGTTTTTTGAGTTGTGAGAAGATCGTGTCTTATGTCTTCCTTAGCAGCAGTTTGCGCTCTCCACTGCATAACCTCTTCTAAAAAAAGGGGGTCATGCGAGAAAAGGTCTATGTTCGCCTCCTTTAATAAAAGCTCCGCCCGTTTAAGGGGATCTTTGAGAAGCAAATAAGCGTGGTTTATCTCCGCAGAGCGTTTGGAGGCTTCTGCCTTTTCTTCTGGGGAGGCGTTTGAAAATTGATCAGGATGAGTCTTCTTTTGCGCATCAAAATAAGCCTGGTCGAGGAGTTCCATGTCTAAATCATACTTTTTTTCAAGACCGAGAAGAGTGAAGGGATCAGACATGAAAGGACTCTCCGCATCCACAGCGGCCCTTTTCATTAGGGTTTATAAAGATAAATCCAGAAGAAAGCTTATCTTGCTTATAATCCATTTGAGATCCTAAAATAAACATCACGGCCTTAGGGTCAATCAAAACCTTCACACCAAAGGCATCAATCATTTCATCGTAAGGGCCCACCTCATCGGCAAATTCAAGGGTATAGGACATCCCAGAACAGCCCTTAGCGCGTGTTCCTATGCGAATGCCGCAGGAAGGCTTTCCGCGTCCTTCCAAGAGCGTTTGAACACGTTTAGCCGCTGCTTCTGTTAAGGTTAAAATAGGGAGACTCACCTTATGCCGCCTTTTGTTTTCCCTTGAAGTCTTGAATCGCCGCCCGAATGGCGTCTTCTGCCAACATAGAGCAATGAATTTTAACAGGCGGCAGCGCTAAATGGTGTGCAATCGTTGTATTTTTAATGGTACTGGCTTCTTCCACTGTTTTTCCCTTAATCCATTCTGTCACCAGGGAGCTGGAAGCAATGGCCGACCCACAGCCAAAGGTCTTAAATTTAGCATCCTCAATCACGCCTTGTGCATTGACCTTAATCTGAAGTTTCATGACATCCCCGCAAGCTGGCGCTCCTACAAGCCCTGTGCCTACAAAGTCATCTTTTGAATCAAGGGTGCCCACATTGCGTGGGTTTTCATAATGATCAATTACTTCTGTTGAATATGCCATCGCTTGCTCCTTACCTTAATGTGCAGCCCATTTAATTGATTTGATATCGATACCTTCACGATTCATTTCCCACAAAGGGCTCATTTCTCGAAGGCGATTGACTTCTTTAATAATTTTCTGGGCAGCAAGATCAATCTCTTCTTCTGTAGTAAAGCGACCAAATCCAAGACGTAAGCTTGTATGTGCCATTTCTTCCTCAACCCCAAGGGCTCGCAGAACGTAGGAAGGCTCAAGAGAGGCGGACGTACAGGCGGACCCAGAAGAAACGGCCAAGTCTTTAATCCCCATCATCAATCCCTCCCCTTCCACATGAGCAAAACTAAGATTCAGGTTTCCGGGGATGCGCTGCTCTAAATCGCCATTAAGGTACACTTCTTCTAATCCAGTTTTTATCGCGTGATAAAAACGATCCCGGAGTACCTTAAGACGGGCGTATTCAGAGGGCATTTCTGCGCTCGCAATAGCACAAGCCTCTCCTAATCCCACACATAAGGGAGGAGAAAGAGTTCCTGGGCGCATTCCCCGCTCTTGTCCACCCCCATTGATGAGAGATTGAATCCTCACCCGGGGCTTGCGGCGTACATAAAGAGCCCCTACCCCTTTTGGTCCATACAGTTTGTGAGCTGAGATACTCAGCAAGTCAATATTCATGGCTTCCACATCCATGGGGATCTTGCCCACAGCTTGCGCTGCATCTGTGTGGAAGAAAATTCCCCGTTCTCGACAGATTTTCCCGATTTCTGCAAGAGGCTGAATCACTCCGATTTCATTATTGACTGCCATGATAGAGACAAGAACCGTTTTTTCTGTGATCGCCTCTTTCAAGTGGTTGAGATCAATAAGTCCATTGGAGTCCACGGGAAGGTAAGTGATCTTAAAACCTTCTTGTTCGAGCTGCCGACAACTATTAAGAACGCACTTATGTTCTGTAGCACAGGTAATAATGTGGTCTTTTTTTTCTTGATAAAAATGGGCAACCCCTTTGATCGCAAGGTTGTTGGATTCGGTAGCGCCACTTGTAAAAATAAGAGCTTTTGGATCAGCGTTGATAAGACTTGCAACCTTCATGCGTGCAGCTTCAACAGCTTCTTCTGCCCGCCATCCATAAGCATGGTTACGCGAATGAGGATTGCCAAATTCTGCCGTAAAATAGGGAAGCATGGCTTGCAATACCCGTGGATCACAGGGAGTTGTTGCTTGATAATCTAAATAAATGGGGCGTTCCATCACGAAGCTTCCTTTAATCGTTGTAGATGGTAAATGTTCTGCCACTCTTGAATAAATTGATCAATATCCTCTTTACGTGTTTGCCAGCCCATACTCACACGAATGGCACAGCGCGCCTCTTGTTCAGGAATACCCATAGCTGTGAGAACATGTGATGTTTTCATAGTTCCTGAGGAACACGCAGCTCCTGCACTGATAGCGATCCCTTTTAAATCAAAGGCCATAAGTTGAAGCTCAGCAAGAACACCTGGCATGCCTAAAGAGACCACGTGAGACACGCGAGGAGCTTTTTTCCCGTACACAACTGCTGCAGGCAGGGAGGTTTCTATTTTCTGCTGGTATCTTTGCAAAAGAGTTGAGTTGTCATTTAAGGCTTCCTTTGCAGCTGTTGCAAAACCAACAATAAGAGGTGCAGAAAGAGTTCCAGCCCTCATGCCGTATTCTTGGCCTCCTCCCCGAATTAAGGGGGCTAAGTGAAGCGATTCTTTTATTACCAAGGCGCCAACGCCAATCGGCCCTCCACATTTATGAGAGGAAAGAGTGAGTAAATCTACTCCCAAATTCTTAAAGGAAAGGGGTACATGTCCCAAAGCTTGACTTGCATCCGTGTGAACTTTCCAGCCTTTTGAACGAGCCAAACGCGCCACTTCCTGAACGGGTTGAATGACGCCGGTTTCATTGTTAACCAGCATAAGAGAAAGAAGACCTGGCTTTTCAAAGGAGGATAAAAGCGCTTCCAACTTTTCGAGATCTACCCTCCCCTCCTCTGTCACTGGAATGAGGTGGGGATTTTTAACCGCCTTTAAAACCGAATCATGTTCGATGGCAGAGACAATGACAGGAAAGCTTTCAACACTTGATAAGGCAAGAGCATTGGCTTCCGTACCTCCGCTGGTGAAGACGAGGCGCTCTCCCTCAATTTTTTCTAAAATTGCCTTTCGCGCAGTGTCAATCAAGGATCGTAATTGTCGTCCCATGTGATGAGGAGAAGACGGATTTCCCGTCAAATCAAGCGTTGCCACAAGCGCTTCTTTTGCCTGCGGTCTTAGGGGAGTGGAGGCGTTATAGTCGAGATAAATCATGCCACGTTCCTTTGACACACATCCGCCAAGGAAATGCCATTTAAATAGTGATGCATTTGTTGTTCTAGCCCTGCCCAAAGGTCATGAGTCAAGCAACGGCCTTTTTTATTCGCACATCCTATTTCAGAGTTCTTTTTGCAGCGCGTTGTTTGAAGGGGTTCCCCAATGGCTTCTAAAATTTCTGCAATACGAATAGCATCCGCTTGGCGTGCAAGGGTATAGCCTCCTTGCTGACCTCGCGTGCTTGCTACAAAGCCTCGTTGGCGAAGTTTGGAAAATAGCTGCTCCAGGTAAGGGACCGGCAAGGCTTGCCGAGTGGCGATTTCGGTAATAGCTAAAGGCTGGCCCTTGCCATAATAGGCAAGGTCCACCAAGGCCATCACCGCATATCGTCCCTTTGTCCCAAGTTTCATGGGTCGTTTATACAATTCCTGACCATTTTAGTCAAGTATGGATTTAGGGGTTATATCACCTATTGCTTTGACTGATAAAGGTCTGCAAGAGCTTTGCGATCAAGGGTAATGAAAGGAAATTTCATACCTCTTGCAGGAATTCCAGCCAAATAATAGTTTGTGACAAAAGGATGATTTTTTCCCATTTGATAGGTTTCTCCTGTTTGAGGATCAAAGAGCACAAAGGGGGTATAACGCGTATTATGAAATTGGACCACCTTTTCGTTGTCAATTTCATATCTTCCCTCTCGTAGAATAAGGGGAAGATTGTCAGTTGGCGCAGTGTTTCCAAAGCTTGACGAAAATGGTAAACCACTTTTTCTAAAGATGGTGTGCATATTTTCAAGAGGCCTTGTCACGACATATTTAATGTTTGAGTCTATATCCCTCATTGTTCTCGCCACAAAGGAATGGAAAGGAAGAGATAACTGAGCACACGGTTTTTCATCCGATGCGCGCGCAATGGGGCTACTGTAAATTCCAAGCGGACTGTACAAAGGTCCTCCCACCGTTGCAGTCATTGCCATTTTAATAGCGGGAGATGTTGCCTCAAACGTCTTATATACGGGCCCCTCAATTTTTTCTGAAGATACATAGGCAACCCACGTTGGAACAATTCCATATCTATCAAGGTTCATCTTAAAGCCCCTAAACGCTGCCATATAATTAGCACGCTGCATTTCAGAAGGTGTATAGGATTGGTATGCCCTTTGAAAGGGAAGAGGCGCCTCACCAAGGGCTGATGGTCTCATCGACATCAATTCAGGTTCATCTTCAAAATGGATTTGTGGACCAAAATGATTGTAATCGTCGAATAGTGATGGCGTGTAAAAAAATACCTGCTCTATTTGCGACTCAAGTGAACCGTTGGAGGACAGACTCATAAGCCTTGACACTTTAAAAGGAATTTCGGTTTCGAAATATTTTCCAAACTCCATCGTAGCTTCCCACCCCAAGCGTTCTCTCCACCAAGAGATATTTTCTGGTTGAAGCAATTCCATTCCAAACCAAAGACCTTTGCTGGAATCATGATGAATATAAAAAGAGTGAGCAGCCGCATTTGAGATACTATCCGGAACTTGAATGACCTTTTGACCTTTCCCTAAGTCTACTATAGCAAGAGAAGTTAGTTCTTCATTTTTATATAAAATGCCTTCTGTGGGGACGTTCTTCTTTTCTCTTTTGCGATAAAGAGCAAGGGCGGCTTCTGGTAACTCTTTGTCAATTTCTTGATATCGTTGAGAAAGAGATTTCATTTTTTCTTCTATTAGTTCTTCTTCCTTACTCATTGCTAGGCAAAGCTTTTGCTTTTCTTGAAATTCACTTGAAGATTTATCATTTAGACGCATCACAGCAAAAACAAGGGATAATCCTTGACGCCTTAGGGTCTCTAATCTTTTGTTCAGTTCATTTGTTTTTTCAGGGATTTCTCTTTTTTCTTGTACGAGTTCAATGAATGGGGATTTTTTGCTTGTCTGTAACGAAGAAAGTTTATCTTCTTCATTTTTTGATGGCACTTGAAGATTAGAAGGCGTTAGATCACTCTCGTCTTCCATGGCATGGCTACTTCCAGGATAAAAAAAAGCGAGAGCACTTGATAGAAGAAAAATGTGCGAAATATTTGTTTTGTACATGATTTACCAATATTTTAAAATTAACAATAATCATAACTTAGTTATGCAATTGTATAAATTCAAGAGTAAATTTTTAGCACGATTGCACTAATGAATCATAGCGGACTAAGTAATCAAGTATGGAAGTAGCATGTCTTACCAAGAAATGACAAACACTTAGGCGGAAATTAATGATATTTTAACATATATATGAATACGATCAATTTGATAACTTAAGCTGTTATACTCATTGTTCTTGAAGTTGCCTTTTTCTCGGTGTCATCCCCGCGTAGGCGGGGATCCAGAAAATGACTGGATTCCCGCTTTCGCGGGAATGACACTAAAAGGTAATCCTCATAAGGTATCTTCAAGTACAAGGAGTATATAAATCTTAAAAGGAGCTTGCGCATGAGAAAGTTAAAATTTATCAATTGGTTATTTATTCCATGTTGTTGTTTTTTATTTATAGAAAACGGAATAGCTCAAGGGCCTCAAGTGGCTTCTTGTACTCTCTTTCCATATTCAAAATGCCAAGGGGCAAGCGTTTCTGCTGGGTCCATTGAGTATGGTCAATGTTGGGATACGGCGAGTATGGGAGATTATCAATCGTTTCAATGGGGTAGCAAGAAGTGTAAAACCCTGAAAAGCTCTGCCAAAGTATTGAGTAACCCTAATAAGAGTGCTCCGATAAATCGGAAATGAGACTGCTGACATAAGTAACCTCAACTAAAGCTCCCTGATCTAACGAATGCAGTGTTTAAAGGTGTGCCCAATCCCTGAGAGGACAGTAGTGATCTTATCGATACCGTTTCTCCACCATCGGCTCATAACGAGCGAGATCTTGGGGAGTGCTGATATGAAACCAGTCACCTTTGTGAACACATCCAAAAAGACGTCCTTTGTTCAAAGCTCTATCCCATAAGACATTAAGGGAAAAGGCGCCTTCCGGAGAGTCATCAAACAATCGGGAAGTTGTCAGTTGAATTCCTCCATAAACATAGGGCGCTTCAGAAGCTGTACCACAGCGGGTGAGCCTCCCTTCTTCTGACATAAAAAAGTCCCCTTTGCCTTCATACCCATGGGCCTTTTCGCGAGGGATAAGGAGAAGAAGAGAATCCATTTTGTTAGCATCCCAGAATTTTTCCATTTCCTTTAAGCTTTCCGAGCCTGTCCAGACGCTATCGCCGTTTAGGGTGAAAAAGGGGGTGTTGCCCAACAAAGGAAGGGCTTTCTTAATGCCCCCTCCTGTTTCTAAAAGGACATCCTCATAAGAAATAAGAGTTCCGGGCTGCACCGCTTGTTCAATAAGAGGAGCCAGGTAATGGGTATTCACCACAATCTTTGAAATGCTTACAGTATGAAGGTGATCAAAGGCTCGTTGTAGCATTGTCTTTCCTGCCACAAGAATAAGGGGTTTAGGTAAGGTATCTGTGAGAGGACGCATGCGAAGGCCCAGACCTGCCGCTAAAATCATTGCGGGATAGGGACTCAAGCCAAATCTCCATACATTTGAAACCAGGCGCGCAATCCCTTCAGAGAAGGATGTTGCAAATCGCGCGCTAATATCTTCTTCAGACGAGGAATATGAACAAGATACTGACGGTTTCCTTCTCGTTTTGCTTGGCGAAAAAACACGCCTAAGATACGGGTTGTACGTTGCGCTCCCCACAAGGAATAGCTGGCCCAAAAATCATCGCGCAAAAGGTCAGGAAAGGCTTCAAAGTAAATTTCTAACATTTCTTGAGCGAAGACAGGAGAAATATCTCGCCGCGCATCCTCTAATAGAGACACAAGATCATAGGTGATAGGTCCCCAGGATCCATCTTGAAAATCAATAAACCCACAGCGCTGCCACCCTTGACGCTGAGGAAGCCACAAAAGATTATCCACCATCACATCCCGAAGAGTGAGGGTATAGGGAAGATGGGGCTGATGACGGAAGGTTTCTTCCCACAAATGCTTAAATTCCTCCTTTGCCTTTTCTGAGAAGGACACGTCATTCCACTCTAGAAAAAGAGAGGCCTTTTTTATGAAGAAATCTTGGGTGTAGGTGGGGAGGCCTTGTGAGGGTTCTTCATTCTTACTTGTCATCCCGAACTTACTTCGGGATCCAGTTGATAAGATGGCATGGGATCCTGAAACAAGTTCAGGATGACAGTGTTGGTGCAGATGAATAAGGGCTCGGATTGTCTCTCCGTACAATAGCTTTTCACTTATTCCTTGCTGAATAGCTTTTCGATAAGGAAGCTCACCGAAATCCTCAATCAACAAGAAGCCGTGTTTATGATCAGCCGCATAAATGCGGGGAACGGAAAGCCCTGTCTCTTCTAAAATTTGACCTAAGTGCTGAAATTGAGTCGTGCTTTCATGAGGCGGTGGCGCATCCATGAGAAGGGCTTTGGGTAAACGGAAATAACGTCTACGTGAACAATCAAAAGGAAGCGGTCTAAGGGCTTCTGTCTCAAGGCCCTCCCCTTTCAAAAAGGCATGCCTTAAGGTTTCTCTCGCCCCATCCTCGGAAGGTAAGGACTCTTTCAGTCTCATCATTTCCATAGCTAAACTCAATTTCAAGGTATTCTTGAGGACGAAACGTTCCTAAGCGTTCCGGCCACTCAATAAGGGATACACCGTGTCCATAGGCTTCTTCAACCCCCAATTCATAAATTTCTTCTGCATGCTTAAGGCGATAAAGGTCAAAATGCCAGAGGGTAAAGCGAGGCGTTTCATAGGTTTGGACTAAGGTAAAGGTAGGGCTTGGAACCTCTATGTTTTTTCCACACAGAGCTTGGATTAAGGCACGCGCAAAGGTGGACTTTCCTGTACCCAGATCCCCTTTCAGAAGGATGACATCATGGACCCGTAAGAGGGGTGCGATCTGGACAGCTATGGCGGCTGTTTCTTCTGGACTTTGGATGGTGTAATTTTCCTGTTGCATCTTCAAGACTATGCCATTAATTTTCAGCTATTATCAATGGGGTCATAGCTCAGTTGGGAGAGCGCTACAATGGCATTGTAGAGGTCCGGGGTTCGATTCCCCGTGGCTCCACCAGAAAGTGTGCTATGAACGATTTTCACACAGCCTCAGATCTTCTTCTCAATAAAGCAGCGGATTTCTTTGAATCTTCCTGGCCAGGAGCAGATGTGGACATGCTTGATGATACTCTGACCATTATTCTTCCTGGAGGAGAGCAATATGTCATTAATAAGCATGGCGTCACGCAACAAATTTGGGTGTCTTCTCCCTTTACAGGAGCTCATCATTTTGCTTACCAAGAAGGGATGTGGACATGCACAAGAACGCACATAGAGCTCGAAGATCTCCTTTTGGATGAACGGAATACTTATGCTACGTGAGTTCTCACTCCAGATGAGATCCTCGAGTCAAGAAAAGCCATTGCTTTTCTTTGAAAAACAAGCTTTTTCTAGCCCAAGGATGACACGTGGGGAGAGCGCTACCTATGCTGCGTGAACCCAGCGATTTTGACGATTCAATCAAAGAAAACCGCCAACCTGGTAAAAACCCCCGTGTTCTCCGTAAGATTTTGCCCTATCTTTGGCGATGTCCCAAGTCTCTTCTCTTTTCTTTTATAAGCATTGTTGTGGCCTCTCTTTCTGTTTTGGGAATAGGGACGGCCTTACGTATTTTTGTGGACTATGGTTTTTCTGAAAATATCCCCTTTGGTCTTACGGGAGCTCTTGGAGTCCTATTTACAGTCGTTATGATTATGGCGTTTGCCAGCTATGGACGCCTTTATTGGGTTTCCCAATTGAGTGAACGGGTCATTGCAGATCTAAGAAAGGATATTTTTTCTCATCTTTTGCATCAAAATATTTCTTTTTTTGAGTCCACAAGCCTGGGAGAAATTCAGTCCCGCCTGACAACGGACACTACTTTGCTTCAAATTGTGCTGGGAACCTCCATTCCCATCGCTTTGAGAAATATCCTGATTATTTTAGGAGGTGTTGTCATGTTGATGATCACAAGTCCTCTGTTAACAGTCCTTATTGCTTTTATTATTCCCCTTGTTCTTATCCCTCTTCTTATCTATGGCAGAAAGGTTCAGCAGTACTCCCGCCTTGTACAAGACAAAACGGCTCTTGTCTCCACGCGTTTGGATGAAACATTTGGGGCTATTCGGACTGTCTTTGCTTTCTGTCGTGAAACTTATATGGCAAGCCTCTTTGCTACCCAAGTGGAAAACACGTATCAAGTGTCCTTAAAACGCATTGAAGCCAGAGCACGCCTTACCGCTCTTGTTATGATCCTTGTGTTTGGGGCCATCAGTATTGTCCTATGGTATGGGGGGCAAGGGGTCATCAAAGGGCATATGACGGCAGGGCAACTGTCTGCCTTTCTGTTTTATGCGGTTGCCGTGGCTGGAGCTTCTGGCTCGTTGAGTGAAATTCACGGAGATATCTTACGGGCTGCCGGGGGTATTGAGCGTATTTTTGAATTTTTGGACTTAAAACCAAGCCTTAAAATTTCTGCCTCTCCTCAGTCTCTTCCCTCCTCTGTTCATGGGCATATTCAATTTATGAACGTAAGTTTTTCTTATCCGTCCAGACCTCAACCGCTGGTTCTCAAGGATGTGTCCTTTGAGGCCTTTAAAGGAAAGGTAACGGCTCTTGTAGGACCTTCTGGGGTGGGAAAAACAACAATATTTAACCTTTTGATGCGCTTTTATGATCCCTTAAAGGGGCAAATTTTCCTTGATGGACTTCCTTTAGAAGATCTCGATCCCCATGCTTTACGCAATGTCATCGGACTTGTCCCTCAAGATCCTGTTCTTTTTACGACAACTTTTCTTGAAAACATTCGCTTTGGAAATTTGAAGGCAACAGACAAACAAGTCAAAGATGCGGCAAAAGCCGCTTACGCGGATGAATTCATCGAGTCTCTTCCTGACGGATACAACACTCATCTGGGAGAGAAAGGAGTGGCCCTTTCTGGAGGACAGCGTCAACGTATTGCCATCGCCCGCGCGATTTTAAAAGATCCGCCTATCTTGCTTCTAGATGAAGCAACGAGTGCTTTGGACACAGAAAGCGAACAAAAGGTTCAAAAAGCTCTCGAGGTCCTCAAACATGAACGCACAACTCTTATCATTGCTCATCGGGGGTCAACCATTCAACAGGCTGATCATATTATTCGATTTGAGCAGGGGAGAGTAGCGATGTCGAAAAACTCTCACATAGCGTAAACCACAAAACAACTTCTCACGGACTGAGTTCAGACGGAGTCTTTAACAGTTTTACTTAGCCACTTACGGGTTTTTACCCGTCTTAACCGGTTGTGCCCAAGCCGGTTTCTGGACCTTCGTCTTGAGGGTAATCGTCAGAAATTTCGGGCGCGCCTTCTTGATGACCTCCTTCGAACTCACTAGGCTGCTCATCTGGT
>JACPNY010000014.1 GCA_016185255.1 Pseudomonadota bacterium | reverse complement strand
TTAATCTTGTTCAAAGATTTCAAAAATTCCTGCATCTCTTTGCCTTTGGGCTTTTTGTGCAGAATGCCATCCTTTATGCCGTGATCCTTTAAGAGCTTTCTATGTTGTTTCGAACTATAGGCCTTATCCGCATAAACCTTCGTCTCATCCCCATCAAGGAGCTGACCAAACACTAAGCTGTCGTGGATATCGGCTGATGTCGCCTGGGCTTTTCGAATGAGCCCATTCTTTGTGGTTGAAATATGTGCTTTGTAGCCATAGATATAACGGCCTCTCTTTCGCGTCCACCCTGCCTCCGAATCCGTAGGGCTTTGCTCTCCACCTGAAGGGGTTGCACATCCCGATTCAATGACCGTTGCATCGACAATTGAGCCTCCGGCCCAGCTTATTCCTTTCTCTGCAAGTTCCTCATTCACCAATTGTAATAGTTTCTCGCTCTGACCTTGCAGCAAACTCCGAAAACGCAAAATGGTTGTTGCATCAGGGAGATTTTCTTCAAGACCAAACCCACAAAATCGTCGAACTAGCTCCAACATCTTATCAAGATCACTTATCCGACGCTGGGTCACCAAGAGCTCTGCAAATGACATATCTTAACCTTTTCAATGTGTTGCCATTCATCTCTCTATCACATCTCTCAGCCTTTTGCAGCAGGTTCTTACTAATCGAAATGAAGAGAAAGATTAATCTCATCTGTTTGATCAGGGAATAATATTTGATGAAAAGAAGGGTAATAAAAAACAATCATGAGGATCATCTCTCACCATCCAAATCCACCTTCTCAAGATACTCAGGCACGCGACAGGTCCATCCAAATTTTTCTTGGATTTTTAAGCGAAGGGCATCCGCTTGAGTGGGCTCTCCATGGGTGATGAAGACTTCCTTGGGAGCTTTTTTAAAGTGAGCAAGCCATTCTAAAATTTCTTGAGAGTCCGCATGAGCTGAGAGAGAGTCAGAGAGAACAATGTCTGCACGTACAGGAAGATACTCTCCATATATCTTAATTTGACGGGCTCCATGGACAAGGGCCTCTCCTCGAGTTCCTGCTGCTTGGAATCCTGTAAAGAGAATGGTATTTCTTTCATCTGAAATAAAGGTTTTTAAATGGTGAACGACGCGACCACCCGTGGCCATCCCGCTTGCTGAAATGATCACTTTGGGGGTGGAGTCGCCGTCCAAAGCTTTTGATTCATCAGACGTATTGATGATTTTGACATCTCGACACATCAAAACGCATTCGCTGCTGGAAAGGCGATGTTCTGGCCCAAATTCACAATAAAGACTTGTTACATCTCGCGCCATGGGGCTGTCGAGATATATAGGAATATCGGGGATTTTCCTCTTATTTTTTAAAAGGGAAATGAGGTAAATAATAGCCTGGGCGCGTCCTACGGCAAAGGCAGGAATGACCGTGACCCCCCCTCGATGAGCTGTTCTATTGATAACGTCCTCGAGTTCTTTCTGAGGGTCAGCGGAAGGGTGGATACGATCGCCATAGGTTGACTCTATGACGAGGTAGTCTGTTTGCTCCACTGAAACAGGGGGTTTCATAATAATGTCATGGGGACGTCCCAAGTCCCCTGTAAAAAGAAGAGTTGTGTTCTTATTCGTCACTTTGATCATGGAAGCGCCGAGAATGTGGCCTGCAGGCAGAAGAGTAAATTTGAGGTCTTTAGTGAGCGCAACCTCTCGATCGAAATCTAAGGGGTGAAAATATTTGAGTGAATTTTCAGCATCCTCCTTTGTGTAGAGAGGAAGGGCGGGGGCATGTTTTGAAAATCCGTGCTTATTGGCAAAATGAGCGTCTTCTTCTTGTAAATATCCACTGTCGGGAAGGAGAATTTTACAAAGCTCGTTGGTCCCATGGCTGCAATAGATTTTACCTCGAAATCCATTTTTTATAAGAAGGGGGATGTAGCCGCTATGGTCGATATGAGCATGAGTGAGGAGGACGTTTTGAATATCTGAGGGGTTAAAAGGAAGAGATGCCCAGTTTCGAAGACGTAACTGTTTTAATCCTTGAAAAACACCACAATCCACTAACAGTTGTGTGGTGTTTGAAGAAAGGAGATATTTTGAACCCGTAACAGTCCCCGTGGCGCCGACAAATTGAAGATTCATGCTTGTTTCCTTTGGGCAGTTTGCTTCCCAAGTGTATACTTAGGGTCTTTAAAAAAAGGTTAAGCCCTAAAATGAATTCAATACGCCAGCCATCCTTTCTGCTCGAGAAAGGCCCTTGTCAAGAAACGCCATTGTTTTGCCAAGATCAGGACTCTCATCAGCAAGCCATATTCTGAGAGTTAACAGATAAAGAGTCGTTAGGCCCTGAACACGCAAAAGGCCCTTGAGACCGCGATTTTCAAGGCTCGCTGCTTCCAGCATCCACGCCATAGAGGAAAATCCTTGAGAGACCAGAGAAGGAGCGTCCTCGGGGGCAAGAATCCACTCCTGCCAAAAACTTTTGAGAACAGGCTTATAGGGTTCAGCCGCATCAAAGCGGGCCATAAGAATCTCAAATAAGGCGTCCTTAGGAGATAATCCTTCGGAAAGGTCCAAATTTTTTAGAACCTCTCTATCGATTATGCGGAAAAGATGGAGGATGACGTAAGTTGGACACGAAAATTGACTATGAAAGACAGAGAGAGGAAGGCCGGACTCTTGCGCCGCTTTGGTAAAGGAAAATCCTTTCCATCCGTCTTTCTCAATGACAGAGAGGCAGGCCTTAAATGCTTTTTCTTTCATGGTACTTGTGTCACTCCCTACTGTCCATTTGTTGTAAAGCAGTCGTCGTCATAAAACAAAGAGAAAGCCAAGCAGCACCAATTGCAATCGATGCAAGGGTATCACTAAGATAATGATAACCCAAGTACACCCGACTTAATGCGACTAAACAAATAAGAAGGATACTGAAAAGAACTACAAAAACTTGCCAACGCCATATTTTGATAATCTGCATTGCAAATATAGCCATGATTCCATAGAGAAGAGTTGCATTCATAGCGTGTCCACTTGGGAAGCTATGATCTAGTGATGAGATAAAAAATTGATGCAATGGAGGTCTGGGGCGTTGAAAGACCACTTTCATCATATGAACTAAAAACATTCCTCCAGGAATGGAGAGGCTAAGGAAAAGTAGATCATACCAAAACTTTTTCCATGCTAGAAAGAGAAGTAAAATAAGATATACAATAATGACTGTGTTAAAGCTGGCTAATTCAGATATAAAAATCATTATTTCTGTTGTTGAATGAGAAGTTCTAGAAAAAAACCATTTATTAAGATATGTATCAAGCAAAGTGAGGGGATCTCCAGACACAATGTCCTCGGCGATGGAACCAAATATCCAGCTTGAGATGATAAAAATGAGACTTCCTAATATAAGAGGTAACCCAAAAATCCATGTAGGAGGAAGCTTGATATGAAAAAACTTAAATAATCCTGTGAGAAAAAATTTTTGGTCCTGAAGTTTCTGATGGAAAATTAAGATTTTTTTTAAATATTTTTTAATTTTGTTTTCATATCTTATAAGCAAAGTCCACAGGCTAAGAAAAAAGACAAAAAGTAAAGCTATTCCCACGATAATACTTACATCACTCTTAGGAGTCATTGTTTTCCCAGTTCTTGCGCGCGGTCAAAAGCAGCCCTCACAGCTGTTGTTATAAGGGCTTTCACTTCTCCTTTCTCGAGCACTTGAATAGCTGCAGCAGTCGTTCCTTTTGCACTTGTGACGTGTTGGCGTAAGACAGCAGGAGAGAATTCAGAAGTTTGGGCTGTAAGAGAAGCTCCTACAAAGATTTGAAGAGCTAAAGAGGTTGCTTGTTTTTCCTCAAATCCTAAGGCCTGGGCCGCTTCAGCGAGAGATTCCATAAGGTAAAAGACATAAGCGGGCCCAGATCCTGAGAGAGCTGTGAGTTTATCAATTTCCTCATCGGAATTCACCCAAAGACAAAAGCCCAGTTTTTGAAAACACATCTCTACCTTGGCTTCTTGAGGCATCCTTACTTGCTCATTTGCAAGAAGTCCCAGAACGCCTTGATGAAGAGAAACGGGGAGATTTGGCATGACGCGAACGATGGGGCATTCCGGAAAGTAGGTTTCATAAAATGAGAGTGGTTTTCCTGCGGCAACCGACAAGATAAGCGTCTTAAGAGACTGATAAAGAGGAAGAATATCTTCCAAGAGAAAAGGTTTAACTGCAAAGACAATAGCGTCAGGAGTTTGGGGAAGGTCTTGAGGGGAAGAAATCCAGTGAACGCGGGGATCTCCTAAAAAAGGCTCAACATTTTCTTCGCGAGGAGAGATGACCCAAAAGGTTTCAAGATGTGGAAGAGAAAGCCAGCCTTTCAAGAGAGCGGATCCCATAGAACCGCAGCCAACAAGAGCAATTTTAAGGCCCGCCTCAGGCCTCGCCATAAGTATCCATCATAGCCGCCATGAGAGCGTCTTCTGGGCTTTTCCCTCCCCACAAGACAAATTGAAGAGCGGGGTAAAGGCGATCACATTCTGTTACGGCTGAGGTTACGATTTCCTCAAGCTGTTCTAAAGTTGGGTTAGGATTGCCACGCAATGTCAAATTGTATCGAAAAGCTGGTAGCTCATCTTCAGGTGCAATTTCAAAATGACCCAGCCAAACCTTGGGATTCATGGAAGATAGAAGGGTTTCTACAGAGGTGCGTTTATCAGCTGGAATCTTAATATCGATGAGAGAACTGATGGTAAGGCACTCAAGTTCTTGTCTCCATAGGGCAAAAAGACGATAGGTGCACCATCTTCCTTCACTTTCCGCTGTAATTTCATGATCACTTGTATAGTCATAATTCCATTCAAACTGGGAAAAAAGCTCTTCCAATAAACTCATAGGAGAGGAATATAAGAAATCATATTCAGAGGTTTTCGTTTGCATGTTTCAACACTCATTTTAAATTATCTTTTATAATCTTAACTCTATGCTTACAAAAATGCATTATAAATGTTCATTCACCTTAACACGTCAAAAGAATGGAACCCTGTTTATCCCCCTCCTATTGAATTTAAATCGTATTATGGAGTATGATTAGGAAAATAATCCTAGTAATGGGGAAAAAAATGAAGCTGTGGGTCACCTTATCCTTTGCCCTCTTTCTTAGCGAATCACACGCACGTGTTATAGATGTCGCTGATGAAGAAATAGCGGGCGCTCCTTCTCCCTCTCGTTTCGAGGGGCCGGGGGGAATAAGGCATACAAAAACGCAGACGTTGCCTTCTCCAGGCAGTGAGGGGACAGTCAGATCCATCTCAGATGATGATGACACAGCCTTATCTACTCTTCTGGGAGGAGATGCGTCTACAACGCCCGGCGCTAATACTCCAGGAGGGGGTGTTCCCCGCATTGGTGAAGGATTTTTGACGTCGCCCCAGCCTGTCGAGCTTCCTTGGTGGAAAAGGTGGTGGCAATCGATTATGGGATTGTTTTCTTAAGGCGAGATATTCCCTGAGTTAAATCTCAAACCTTTGACAAACTTCCTCAAAAATCATCTGAGAAATCATCTCAATATCAAGAAGGGCATTAATACCAACACAACGCTCGGGATTTTTTTTCAGAATCTCTTCATAACCTTTCTCCACCTTGGTGTGGAAGCTAAGATCAAATTGCTCATAGCGATCTTTTCCTCCCTCTCGAAGGGCCGTTCTCGCAAGTCCTAGTTCAGGATTTAATTGAAAAATAAAAGTTAAGTCTGGCTTTAACGTGCCAACTGTAAAGTGATTGAGCGCTGTAATGGAGTCATATCCAAGGCCATGACCAAATCCTTGGTAGGCAAGAGTTGAATCTGTAAATCGGTCACATAGCACCCAGTTCCCCTGTTCTAATTGAGGAAGAATGCGCTTTTCAACAAGATCTGCACGTGCAGCACTCATGAGAAGAGCTTCGGTTGTAGGTGTCCATCTCTCCCCATCGCCGTGGAGAAGCAAGCTGCGTATTTCCTCAGCACCTTTTGTGCCGCCAGGTTCACGACAAGACACAACATCAATGCCTACCTGCAGAAGGTGGCGGAATAAAATCTCAATTTGAGTGGATTTTCCACACCCTTCTCCGCCTTCAAAAGTGATAAAAGGAGCTTTATGAGACATCATCACTTATGTTTGCCTAAGAGGAGGTAAGAGATGGAATTTCCAATACGTTGGTGAAACCAAGCTTTATCCACTCCTTTTCCTACATGAAGGGGGATTTTTTGGACGTCCTTTCCAGGCAGTGTGATTTCTATGATGCCGACCTGATCTCCTGCTTTAAGGGGCGCTGCAAGAGGAGAGTCATAGCTGACTTTGACCTGTAAATCTTTCCTTTGGTTTCGAGGAAGTGTCATAATAATGTCTTGACTAGACACAAGAGGAATAGTCTTTTCAGTTCCTCCCCATACGTCTACAACATCAACCACATCTCCTTTTGCAAAAATTTTATAGTTCTTAAAGTAGTTGAATCCCCAATTAAGGAGGGCAACGGCATCTTGTTCGCGGGCCTTAGCTGAAGGAAGACCATTAACGACGGCAATAATGCGTCGATTTCCTTGTTTAGCGCTGGCGACGATGCCGTAGCCTCCAGCATTTGTAAAGCCTGTTTTCATACCATCGGCGCCAATATTCTTGGTGAAAAGAGGGTTGCGATTGGCTTGCTTGATGTTGTTGTACTCAAACTCCTTCAGGGGATAATATTTTGCATACTGCTCGGGAAAGTCTCGGATTGTTCTTTCAGCAATAAGCGCTAGATCTTTTGCCGTTGTTAAATGCCCTTCATCAGGTAAGCCAGTGGAGTTAAGAAAGGTTGTATTGGTGGCGCCCATTTCATGCGCTTTTCGTGTCATTTCTTCAGCAAAAGCAGCCTCTGTTCCAGAGAGAGCTTCTGCGAGAACAACACAGGCATCATTGCCGGATTGTACAACGACACCTTTAAGTAAATTCTCGACGCTGACTTGAGAATCAACGTTCACGAACATTCTGGATCCTTCCATTTGCCAGGCTTTTTTGCTCACGTTAAGGAGGTCGTCTAGTTTTGTATCACCACTTTTAAGACGCTCGAAAACAAGATAAGCGGTCATTATTTTTGACATAGAAGAGGGAGCCATCTTTTGCTCAGCATTTTTGTCAAATAAGACAACCCCCGTTTCAAGGTCGATCATATAAGCCTGAGGAGCTTGTAGTTCGAGAGAGTTTGCTGAAACTGTGAGTCCGAAAAGCAAACTAAAAAATATAAAAAAATGCTTCATGTGAAATTTCCTTTAACGAAGAATAATAATTCGAGATGTACGATGCCCTGCTTCCGCCAATTGATCAAGGACTTGATTTGCAGTAGACATGCTGGCAAGAGGACCAACGCGTACAGCATAAGGTTTTGTGCCCTTGTTTTGAATAGACTGAATAGGAGAATCAGCAAGACTCGCTAAGCGTTTAGACATAGTTTTTGCCTCTTCTTGGGTCTCATACCCTCCCACATCCACGAAAATTCCTCGGGTGAGAGGAGGGGGTGATTGTAGAGGAGATGGCAAAGAGGTAGCTGTAACTGTAAATTTTTCAAGATCGTCAATGATAGCGGAAAAGGACGAAGCAACTGCTAGAGGAGGAGCGGCTGGTAAAGGAGGAACTGCTGGCAAGGGAGGAGCTGCTGCCAACATTACAGTTGAAGGATCAATATTATTTAAGACCAAGGTTTCTGGGACAAGAGTTCGAACACGGACTTTAGCTGTACCTTTTCCTTCAAAGCCTAAAAGTTGAGCGACTCTTCGAGAAAGATCAATGATGCGACCTTCTATAAAGGGCCCTCTGTCATTAACTTCAACAGTAATTTGTCGTCCATTTTCGAGGTTTGTCACCTCTGCTATACAAGGAAGAGGAACTGTTTTATGGGCGGCCGTAATCCCATTCATATCAAAAATTTTTCCTGTTGCCGTGGGGCGCCCATGAAAAACGTCTCCTCCGCCATAATAAGACGCTATCCCTACCTCATCATACTCATAATGAGGTTGAGGATAGTACCAAACCCCTTTGATTTGGTAGGGGCGGCTTGTCGCTTTCTTTGGAGCGAGCGTACAGGGGCCAGATGGGGGACATATCTCGGGCATTTCTGGTGCACTTGTACATGCAGCCAAAAGGAGGCAGAGGCCCAAAGACAGGAAAATTTGAGAGACTTTTTTTTGACGCACAGACCCATCCTTTTAAAGATATATTTTTGCAAAATAATTCACTCTTAACGCTTTCGCAAGAGAGTAGGTAAGGCGTAAAGAATTTAAACAGAAATGACTGGGCTCTTATGTGCACAGTGGCTATATCGGAATGACTGAGTATACGAACAGAAGAAATAGATTAACGGCTGGATTTGTTTGTAAATCATGACGAGGGAGTTAATCTACAGGGCTCTCCTTTTTGTTATGGTTGGAAGAGCCACTTCCTTTCTTAAAGGACTCTTCTTTCTCCAACAGCTCCAGCCAGCGCTCCTCCTTATGATGGAGGTCATGACGAATGGATTGAAGGGAGTGTGTTGTTTCTTCAAACCCTTGTGGATCTCGTTGATAAAAAGAATGATCAGAAAGAGTTTCTTCTAGATGCTGTATTTTTTGAGATAGGGTCTCAATTTCTCGAGGAAGGTGAGAAAGCTCGTAGGAATCACGATAGCTAAGCTTGTCTTGATTTCTTGGTCGTTGAGAAGGCGCTGTTTTCTTTTTCTCTTCCTTTTGTACGGAGAGAGGAATGTGCTGCGTTGCATAATCCGTATAACCCCCCACATAAGTTTGGACATGACCGCCTCCTTCAAAGGCGATCAGGTGAGTGGTGGTTCGATCTAAAAAGTTACGGTCATGGCTGACCAAGAGAAGGGTTCCTTGATACTCCGCCAGGAATTCTTGGAGAAGATCAAGAGTTTCCATATCTAAATCATTGGTGGGTTCGTCGAGGACCAGAAGGTTGCTTGGCTTTGCCAATATTTTTGCCAGAAGGAGCCGATTGCGCTCTCCCCCTGAAAGATTTTTTAAGGGAGTCAGTGCGTGTTTCCGATCGAAAAGAAAGTCCTGGAGATAGCCCATAACATGGCGGGGCTCCCCTTGAACCAAGACTTGGTCTCCGCCTTGTTCGCATAAGACTTGCCAAGGGGTATACTCTAAGTTTAGGGAGGACTGAGTTTGATCAAACATAGCAAGCTCGAGATTTTTCGTACGCCGAATCTGTCCTTGATCAGGAAGAATTTCACCGACCAAGAGTTTGATGAGTGTTGATTTTCCTGATCCATTAGGTCCAATGATGCCAATCCGATCCCCCTTGAGGACACGACAGGAAAAATCTTTGATAAGAGGTGTGTTTTCATAAGATTTAAACACGTGCTTAGCTTCAATAATAAGTTTACTCCCCACAGGATTTTCTTGGGTTGCAAAGGAAATCTTTCCTTGGGGACCTTGGAAGCTTTTCTTTTCTTGTCGCAACTCAAGAAGCCCTCGAAGTCGTCCCATGTTTCGTCTGCGTCTGGCGGTGACTCCCCGATGAAGCCATTCTGTCTCTTGGAGTATCTTTTGGGAAAGTTTTTCTTGGGTTCTGATTTCCTGATCTAGGATGGTTTCTGCCCAATCTTCAAAAGAAGGATAGCCCTTCTCAAGTGTCCGCAACTTTCCTCGATCTAGCCAAAAAGTCCTTTTTGAAATTTTTGAAAGAAACGCTCGATCATGACTGATCACAAGAATAGCGCCTGGGTAGGTGCTTAACGTCTCTTCCAACCACTCTATGGTGGGGATATCTAGGTGATTAGTGGGTTCATCTAACAAGAGCACATCCGGCTCTCCGACGAGAGCTTTGGCAAGCATCACTCGCCGTGATTCGCCACCCGAAAGGTTGGAAAGGAGGACTTGCGGGTTCAATTCCAAATGGCTTAGAACCTCTTCAAGGACATGGGAAGGGAGTTCCTTGCTGACCCATTTCTTTAAAAAATCCAGGATAGAAATAGATTCTGAAGGGGCCAGGGATTGACCAAGTAGTCCTATCTTAAGTCCTGGTTTTGAAAATCGGTCGCCTTTGTCCAGCTCAATCTCGCCCGCAAGAACCTTCAACAGTGTTGATTTGCCTGATCCATTCCTTCCCACAAGGCACACACGATCTTGAGGAAAGAGGGAGAGTGAAACATCCTCCAAGATAACTCGCATTCCAAAGGAAAGCTGGGCCTCATTCAAGGCAAGAAGAGGGGGTGTTTTTGTCATGATGAATTTTTAAGGGGTAGAGGTCAGAATGGCAAGATTGGATTGTTAATAATGGTCCTGATTTATCTAGGATAGCTCCAAATTCCTCTAGTGATCAGAACGTCTGCCAAGCGGTGACATAATAAAACGTCAGCTGGAGGCAGGGGAAAGCGCGCAAGGTCGGCGTACGTAACCCAAGCAAGCCTTTGCCCTTCTGCCCCATGAGGGGTTCCCTCCCAACGGCGGCAAAGATAAAGAGGCATAACCAGATGAAAAGATTTAGAGGGAGATGGATCAAAAATTAAAGAATCATAAGAGTATGAAAGAAAGATGAGAGGCTCTAGATCCTCTTCTTTTACGTCAATCCCAACCTCTTCCTTAAGTTCGCGCACCAATGCTTCTTCGGGTGTTTCTCCTATTTCCATTTTTCCCCCTGGAGGTTCCCACACGCCTGCCATGCTTTTATCCGCAGGGCGTTCCGCCAATAAAAGCTCTCCTTTTTCATTAATGAGGGCTGCCGCTACGGCCCAAATGATGGGTCTGCGAATGGCTTTGTGGCGCTCTAAAAAGTCTTTTTGAGATAAAGCATAGGTAACGCCAGGCCTTGTTCCCTCATACCCACGGGAGGTGCACTCTTTGGTCCCTGTTTGTTCAAATCCGAGCCCTTCAAAGATACGGCGAGAGGCTAGGTTGTCCGTGAGAGCAGCGCCAAAGAGATTTTCTTGTTGAAGAGTAAAAAAGGCAAAGTGAACAAGAGCCTTTACGGCTTCTTTTCCATAGTTCTGTCCCCAAAACTTACGGCCAAGCCAATACCCAATTTCTCCTTCAAGCCCCACAACACCCATAAATGCTTGATCAGCGCGTCGAATGACAGCAAACTCCACATGAGTCCCATTTTTAATTCCGTCTTGGGCATAAGCAATAAAGCTGTGGGCATCGGCAAGGGTATAGGGATGAGGGAGGCGCGCAAGCCTTTCCGCAACGCGCTTGTCATCGGCAAGTGCCGCCAGGGGAGCGGCGTCCTTATCTTCTAAAGGTCTTAAGATAAGGCGCTCTGTTGCTAGAGGAAGAAAGGGGCGCTCGCGTAGGAAGACAGGAATCATGATTTTTGATCTCACATTAAGGGTTATGGGCAATTAGAAAATTTGACATTCGTAAGAGGACTTCATACCATAATAAAGGTCTCTAAAATATAGCAAGGGTATCATGCTCACTCCTCGAGAAAATTTAACGTTATTTGGTCATGAAGAGGCACAAACCTTTTTTCTAAATTCTTTTCATTCCGCGCGTTTTCCCCATGCTTGGATTTTGGGTGGAAATTTTGGAATTGGCAAGGCAACTTTTGCCTTTCATATGGCGCGTTATATTTTTTCAGGGCGTCAAGATGGCAACACAAGCTTTTTAGGCCATGATCCCCTGTGTCGACGTATTGTTGCTCAAAGTCATTGAGATCTTTGGACTGTGGGGGGAGATAAGGAGTCTGAAATTGGAGTAGATCTCATTCGGGCTCTAAATTCTTTTTTGAATCAAACGACAGCAGAAGGTGGATGGAGGGTAGTTATTGTTGATGGAGCAGAAGGGCTTAATCGGAATGCAGCAAATGCCCTTTTAAAACGATTGGAAGAACCACCCCCCAAGACCGTCTTTTTTTTAACAACGGCGATTCCTGGGCGTCTTTTGCCAACGATTCGCTCGCGCTGTCAGCTGTTACCTTTAAAACCTTTGGTAGAAGGGGATGTGGAAAAGGTTCTCCTCTCTCAAGGAATGGCGTGTCCTGGCTTTTCTTCGCTCGCTGAGGGAAGTCCTGGCCGTTTAATGCGCCTTATGGAAGGGGAGGGACCTCAAATTTATGCGGATTTTCAGAAAATTCTTGAGGGGGCTCCTGCTACAGATTTTATCAACATTTATGGGGGGGAAGAGAATTCTTATGAGTTGATTGAGGATTTGTTAAGAGCTTTTTTGTACAAAAACATTATGGAAAAACTAGAAACACAAGCTGAGGTCGCCCCTCCTCTGAAAGTATACGAAAAAATAGATCATCTTTTTGATCAATGCCGATTTTCTCAATTGGATAAACGAGCAACACTCACCTGTGCTTTTGCAAGCTTAAGAAACGGATACTAAATAATGACAACGCGCTATATCACCACACCCATTTACTACCTTAATGGTGAACCCCATTTGGGTCATGTTTATACAACTGTTGCAGCTGATGTTTTGGCACGCTATTGGCGTCTTGCAGGAGCGCGGGTAAAGTTTCTGACAGGAACAGACGAACATGGCCAGAAAGTCGCTCAAGCGGCGGAAGCTGCGGGAGAAAACCCTAAGGCTTATGCGGATAAAATGGTGGCTCTCTTTCTGGAGATGACGGAGAAGATTAACGCGTCTTACGATGTATTCCTGCGCACAACAGAAGAACGCCACCATCTGGCAGCCCAAGCTTTGTGGAAAAAGTTAGAGGACGCGGGCCAGATTTATCAAAGTACTTACGCTGGCTGGTATGCGGTACGGGATGAGGCATATTATGAAGAATCTGAAATTGTAGAAGGCCGCGCACCCACAGGCGCTCCCGTTGAATGGATGGAAGAAGCTTCTTATTTCTTTCGCTTGTCTGCATGGGAAAGACCTCTTTTGGATTATTATGAAGCCCATCCCCAGGCGATTGCGCCTATTGGACGACGTAATGAAGTGTTGAGTTTTATTAAAGGGGGTCTTAGAGATTTGTCCATCTCTCGGACGAAATTTGATTGGGGCGTTGCTGTTCCTGGAGATCCTCATCACGTTATGTACGTTTGGATTGACGCCTTAACCAATTACATTACGGCTTTGGGGTACCCAGATGTGGATGGGGAAGAATTCCAAGAGTTTTGGCCAGAATCTTTGCATTTGTTGGGCAAAGATATTCTGCGCTTTCATGCGGTCTATTGGCCAGCTTTTTTGATGGCAGCTGATATTCCTCCACCAAAACGTATTTTTTCTCATGGCTGGTGGACCCATGATGGAGAAAAAATGTCAAAGTCTCTTGGTAATGTGGTGGATCCTTTTGCTCTTATTGACACCTACGGCTTAGATTCTCTTCGTTATTTTTTGATGCGGGAAGTTCCCTTTGGCCAAGACGGAAACTTCTCGGAAGACGCGCTGATTCAGCGGATCAATAGTGACCTTGCAAATGACCTTGGAAATTTAGCTCAGCGTGTTTTGTCCTTTGCTTATAAAAATGGAGGGGGACAGATTTCAAGCCCGGAAGAGTTTTCAAGGGAAGATCGAGAATTACTGGCTAAAGCAGCTCATCTCCACGAGATCTTGCACAATGATATGGATAGCCAAGCTCTCCAAGCCTATTGCCGTCACATTTGGGATGTGGTGGGAGAGGCAAACCGTTATGTGGACGTCCAAAAGCCGTGGTCTTTAAAAAAATCTTCTGATCCTCAAGATTTAGTGCGTATGGGAACGGTTCTATATGTCTTAATGGAGGTTATTCGCCATGTGGCTATCTATACCCAACCCTTAATGCCAGAAGCGTCCGCTAAAATCCTTGATCAATTGGGGCAATCTGAGCGAACTTTTGAGGCGCTTAAAACTCCCTTAAAAGCCGGCACACCTTTGAGTGAACCATTCCCTGTTTTTCCGAGGATTGCATAGAGGAAAATTTTGTGTGTAGGATAAGCTTGTTAATTTTCTATAACTAGAGGAAATTGGAAAATTATTTCCTGGTTTGTCATCCCCGACCGACCAGTGTCATGCTGAACTCGTTTCAGCATCTCATTGTCAAAGAGATCCCGAAACAAGTTCGGGATGACCGCCAGAGGGGATGACAAGGATGGAATGAATTTGCAATTTTCTCACCACGAACGAGGGATAAAAAAATGGCAGAATTTTCTACAATTGATATGATTATTTTATGTGGGTATTTGCTTATCATCTTAGCTGTAGGAATTCGCGCAAGTCGTTCCGTTAAAAACCTTCAAGATTACTCCGTGGGAGGGCGCAGCTATTCAGCTTTCTTTATTTTTACAACATTATCGGCGGCCTTCCTTGGAGGAGGGTTTACCATGGGCCTTGCTGAAAAGGTTTTTACCTTAGGACTTGCCTATGTTATCGCCTTGTGGGGTTTTAGCTGTAAGGAAATGTTGACGGCTTGGCTGATTGTTCCACGCATGGAACCTTTTAAAAAGGCTATGTCCGTTGGGGATATTATGGGGCAACTCTATGGTCAGAACGCGAAAATTTTTACAGGCATTGCGGGAGCTTTGGTATGTGCAGGAATTGCAGGGGCTCAATTTAGTGCCTTTGGCCATGTAACCCATGTTCTTCTGGGAATTCCTGCCACAACTGGAATTTTGTTTGGTTCTGTAATTGTGATTTTTTATTCAACTCTGGGAGGAATGAGATCAGTTGTAATCAATGACACAGTACACTTCTGTGTTTTGATTGTTGCTTTGCCTCTGGTTGCTATTTTTGGGCTCTATTATGTGGGAGGATTTGATGCAGTATGGAGCAAGATACCTCCAACTCATGGAAACATTTTAACCTCTCTTCCTCCGCTTGCCCTCTTAGGTTTATTTTTGAGCTTTTTCTTTGGGGAGACTCTCGTCCCTCCTTATGTGCAGCGATTACTCATCGGAAAAAGTCTTAAAGAAACAGCGCGCGGGACATTTTTGAGTGGCTTCTTGTCCATTCCTTTCTTTTTGATTGTAGGATTTATTGGAGTGTTGGCTTTAGCCATAGATCCTCACATCAATCCCAACCTTGCTCTCCCCTTTGTGATTCAAATGGCCATGCCGATTGGCTTGAAGGGATTAGCCATTGTGGGGATTATGGCTGTTTTGATGTCTTCTGCTGATTCATTTTTGAATGCAGCAGCGGTGTGTGCGACTCATGATGTATTAAAACCCCTTCGCCGCAGTTCTTCAGAAACGGTTGAACTTCGCTTAACCCGCTGGGCTACGTTTATTATGGGAGCCATGGCCGTCATTTTTTCCTTACGGTCAGAAAGTGCTATAGATGCCTTACTCTATGCGTATAACTTCTGGACTCCTTTTATACTTGTTCCTTTGGTTGCGGGAATTTTGGGGTATAACGCTTCCCCTCGTACCTTTTGGGTGAGCAGTACTGCGGGAATTTGTGCCATGTTAAGTTGGCAATTCTTCATGACATCTGTAGGAAACTTTGATGCGGCAATCGCTGGAATTTTCTTTAATTGCATCACATTTGTTGTGATTAGGTCCTTTGAAAGCAACGTTCGACAAAAACTCTCTCCTCAAGTGGAGGAAGCTTAAGGGTAAGAAGAGGGAGCCTTACCCCTTCCTCCATCCTTTCACAACCGTATACACGAAAGGAACGGCGAAAAGGGTAAAGAAGGTTCCTCCTAAGAGACCTCCCACTAAAACCCATCCGATTTGTTGACGGCTTTCAGCGCCGGCTCCTGTGGCAAGAGCGAGGGGAATTGATCCCAAGACCATGGCACCCGTTGTCATCAAAATAGGCCTGAGACGTAGGCTTGTTGCTTTAAGAGCGGCTTCACGAACAGACAGTCCTTCTTCACATTGCTTGTTAGCAAATTCTACCAACAAGATTCCATGTTTTGTGATGAGCCCCACAAGGGTAATGAGCCCAACTTGGCTGAATATATTCATCGTTCCTCCCGTCAGGTAAAGAGCAAGCAGCGCTCCTCCCATGGACAAAGGTACGGTCACCATAATCAGGAGAGGGTCAAGAAGACTTTCAAATTGAATGGCAAGTACGAGGTAGATAAAGACGAGAGCCGCACAAAACATCATGTACATCTCACCTTTAGACTCCAGGAATTTGCGCAGATTTCCCACAGGTTCCGTTTGAAGAGAAGGGGGGAGCGTCTCTTTTACCACTTTTTCTAAAATGGTTAACGCTTCTTCTGTACGGCATGAAGGTTGCAGCTCAGCGTTCAAAATGGCGGATCGCATTTTATTGAGATGCTTGAGTTCCGCAGGAACGGCTACTTCTTCCATGGTGATAAGGTTGCTAAGGGGAATAAGGTCTTTAGATGGTTTCTCTTTTTTATCTTCGTTAACATCGAAGCTCTCCTTATCCATCTGAGGTTTTACATAAAATCCTCCCACGTCCTGAAAATCTTGTTTGTGTTTTTCATAAGACTGAACAATAACGTCGTAATGCTTGCCATCTTTTTCAAAGGTAGTGGCTCGATCGCCACTCAACATCACTTCTAAGGTGCGAGCGATATCTTTGACTTTTACATGTAAAAGAGCAGCTTTGTTGAGATCTACTTGGACATTTATTTGAGGAGTTCCCAAGAAAAGTTCGTGACTTACTGAATCAAAACAAGGTGATTCTTTAAGTTTTTTGACAAGCGTATTCATGTCCGTTTCAAGGCTGGCATAGCTTCCTGTGGTTTTTATGGCCATCTGAAGCCCAGACTTTCCACCCGTGAGAAGGCTCTTCATGGGAAAAACGAAAACTTGAACCCCAGGAATTTCCCTGCTTTTTTTACGAAGCTCATCAATGATTTGAGATTGAGTTCGTGTGCGTTGATTCCAAGGTTTCAACGTAATCCCTGAAAAAATCCCTGACCGTTCAGTGGCTGACCATACACCTAGGTGTTCAGGGACAGAAGTGAGAAGGTCTTCAACTTTTTGAGTGTAAGCCGACATGGCTTCAAGCGTCGTGCCTTCTGGCCCTTGTGTCCAAGACATAACAACCCCTTGATCCTCTTGTGGAGCGAGCTCAGAGGGGATTTTGTAAAATAAATAAACGCCTCCCACTAGAATTAAAACCAAAACACTGACGAGAGCTTTCGGGAAGGACAGGGCCTTCTGGAGGGCGGTTTGATAACTTGTGTCAACTTTTCTAAGAAATTCTTCAATCAACTTGGCAATACGAGTCTGTTTTTCCAGCTCCTTCGGACGTAAAAGTTGAGAACACATCATAGGCGACAGGGTTAAAGCAACAACACCTGAAATGAGAACAGACCCTGCTAAAGCAACTGCGAATTCTGAAAATAATTTTCCCGTAAGGCCCTGAACAAAAGCAATAGGAGCATAAACACTGGCCAGGGTGAGAGTCATGGCGATGACGGCAAATCCTACTTCCCGTGCCCCTTTAAAAGCTGCCTCTAAAGGTTTTAGGCCTTCTTCAATGTGTCTGTGGATGTTTTCTAGGACAACGATTGCATCGTCCACCACAAGGCCAATGGCAAGAACCATGGCCAACAAGGTAATGGTATTGATGGAGCAGTGAAAGGCATACAAAAACGCAAAGGACCCGATTAAGGAAACAGGAATGGTCAGGACGGGAATAATGGCCGCCCGGGGAGAATGCAAAAAGAAAAGAATAATGAGAAGAACGAGGATAATTGCTTCGAAAATGGTTAATTCTACAGCCTTAATGGAAGCTTTAATAAATACGGAAAAGTTATAGCCCACCTCAAGGTGCATACCTTCTGGAAGAGTCTTTTTAATCTGTTCAAACTGATCGAGGACTAATGTTGAAATGGCCAACATGTTTCCCCCAGAGGCTTTTTTGATACCAACAAAAACCGCAGGTTTTTTGTTAAAATGAGGAATCCATTGGAACTGACCGTTGTCTATCTCGAGACTAACTGTTGCCACATCTTTAAGATGTACCACATGGTCTTCAGCGCTGGAGATCACCAAATTTTCCATTTTTTCCGGAGTATTGAGCCCGATCTCAGCTACAATATTAACGTGGCGCTTTCCTTTTATGATGTTTCCTGCAGGGAGTGCTTGGCTACTTTCCGCAAGTATATCCAAAATATCCGTTACCGCTAAATTATGGGCTTTTAGCTTGTCTCGATCGAGACGGATTTGCATGGTGGCCGGACTTCCATAAAGCTCAATTCCTCCAACACCTGGCAGAGATTCAAAGGGTCCTTTCAGATAGCGGTCACTGTAGTCATAAAGCTCAAGCTCACTATGATTAGGGCTTGTTAAAACAAGGGTCATAAAAGACATGTCGCTGGATTCATTCTTGAGAACTTTTGGATCTTTGCATTCTTCAGGGAGAGTAGTGCTTACTTGAGAAAGACGTTCTCTAACATCGGAAGCTGCGTCACTCAGCAAAGTTCCGCCTCTAAAATAGAGGGTGATTTCGCTTTTTCCTGTCTTGCTGGAGGATTCCATGTAATCGAGTTTTGAGATGCCCGAAAGGGCATCTTCAAGGATAGTGGTCACCCTAGATTCGACAATATTGGGAGCCGCTCCTGGATACCGAGTTTCAACGGTTAAGGTAGGTTCGTCTACCTTCGGATATTGTTGAAGCGAAAGGTTCATGTAGGACAAAAGCCCAACAATGATAATCATAAGACTGAGGGCGACCGAAAAAACAGGCCGCTTAATAGCAAGATCCGTAATAAACATTTATTGTCCTTGCACCCCTGCGATTACGTCACCATCATGAATTTTGTCTTGACCTTCAAGAACGATCTCATCCCCTTTTTGAAGGCCAGTGAGGACTTCTGCTTGATCTGCGGTCCGTACCCCAAGGGTGATTTTTGTCAAGACAGCCTTATCTGCCACTTTTTTAAAGATATGAGCTCCATCCTGACGGATGACAAGTGCTTGCTCTGGTACAAGAAGGGAGGATGCTTTTTTTGTGGATGAATTGGGTTTCACTTGTCCATAAAGACCTGGGATTAAGAGCTTTTCTTTGTTTGGGAAGGTCGCGTAGACGGTAAAACTTCGGGTTTTTTCATTGACAGAAGGGTCGATGGCTTCAATTTTTCCTTCAAAGTGCTTGTCTGGATAAACATCAGTTGTTGCAGTAATAGAATCACCAACTTTTATCATAGGGATGTCTTTTTGAGGAAGTTGGAAGGTGAGGCGAATCGGGTCAAGGTCTTGGATTCTGACAAGTTCATCTCCTACAGCGACATAGGCCCCCTTGCATACTTTTTTGACCGATAAGACTCCTTCAAAAGGAGAGATGATTTGGGTTTTTGCCAAATCTTCTTTTGCAAGCTCAAGCTCGGCTTCGTGAGCTTTTACTTCTGCCTCTGTTTTTTCCAAGTCCTGAGGGCTTACAAACTTTTTTTCAATTAGTTTCTGCTTGCGCGCTAAGGTACTTTTGCTGAGTTTAAGAGTAGCTTCGGCTTTTTTAACTTTCGCTGTTTGTTCTTTAGCATAAAGGCTAAAAAGTTTTTGATTTTCTTTGACGCTATCTCCTTCTTTGAAATGGACTATTTCAATACGCCCTGCTATCTCAGCTTTCAATGTAACGTCATTGTAAGGCGTAAAGGTACCAACGCCTGCGAGGCATTCGCTTAAACACCCTTCTTTAACAGTTGTAAGAACAACTGCTTGGGGAGGAGGGGCGTCCGCCTTAACGCCAGCAACGAAAAACAGAAACAGGATGAAGGTCTGCAGCATTGTTATATCCTTTAGGAAAAGGGAGCTTTTTTATGTATAATAGATATAAGGAAAAAAACGAGGAAAAGAAACATGTTTTTGGTCGATAGCCATTGCCATTTAGATTATGAGCCGATGCTAAGTGACATAAAGGGTACACTTAAGCGTGCAAGGGATAAAGAGGTGAAAGCCTTGTTAACAATTTGTACGGACCTTTCAAAAGTTCCCCTTCTTAAAAGCATAGCAGAAACGCATGCGGACGTGTTTGCAACCCTTGGCGTTCACCCTCATGAAGCTGAAAAAACATTGCCTGAAAAAGAGCTTTTTGCGTTTTTAATACAAGAAGCTACTCATCCAAAAATGGTTGGTTTTGGAGAGACGGGGCTTGATTATTATTACACCCACAGCCCCAAAGAGGCTCAGCAGTCTGCTTTTAAAGCTCATATTGAAGCAGCACTTGACTGTGACCTTCCTCTTATTGTGCACACACGCGATGCGGAAGAAGATACGATTAATCTCTTGAAGACAGTTGGAAATGGAAAAGTGCGGGGAGTGATGCATTGTTTTTCAGGGAGTGCTTGGCTGAGAGATCAAGCCCTTGATCTTGGGTTTTATATCTCTGTTTCAGGCATTGTCACCTTCAAAAAAGCTCAAGAATTAAGGGATATTTTAAAAGAGGTGCCTTTAGAACGATTGTTAGTAGAAACAGATTCTCCTTATCTTGCTCCTGAGCCCTATCGTGGCAAATCCAATGAACCTGCTTTTATGATAGAAACCGCTAAAAAACTTGCAGATCTGAAAGAAATCAGTTTTGATGAGCTAAAGACCAGCACAACTCAGAATTTCTTAACTCTTTTTTCAAAGGTGACTCTTTCATGCGTGTAACAATATTAGGCTGTGGTTCGTCAGGAGGAGTTCCTCTGATTACTGGCGAATGGGGGGTGTGTGATCAAAAAAATCCAAAAAACAGAAGACTCCGCGCTTCCATCGCTGTGGAAAAGGACGGGACGACTCTTCTCGTTGACACATCTCCTGATCTGCGTGAGCAATGCCTTGCGGCTGGGATTCAAAAGATTGATGCCGTTCTTTACACCCATAGCCACGCTGACCATACCCATGGAATTGATGACCTAAGGCCGTTTCTTCATAAGACGAAGAGACCTCTTCCTATCTATACGAATGACGAAACAATTGCCTTTTTAAAAGCTCGGTTTTGGTATGCCTTTCCTGTGGATCAAATCCAGCCCGATATTTATAGTGCTTTTCTGACTCCTCATGCGATTGAGGGGTCTTTTCAGGTAGGAGAAATTTCTGTTCAACCTTTTATACAAGGCCACGGCTATTCCACTTCCCTTGGATTTCGTTTTGGAAAAGTTGCCTATTCAACAGATGTGGTTGAATTAGGAGAAGAAGCTTTTAGAGCCCTTGAGGGGGTAGATGTGTGGATCGTTGATTGTATTACCATGGAACCACGTCCTACTCACGCCCATCTGGCGAAAACTCTTGAGTGGATTAAAAGGGTTCGTCCGCGCCAAGCTTACTTAACTCATATGTCTCATCTTCTTGATTATGACACTCTTTTAAAGGAACTTCCTGAAGGCGTTGAGCCCGCCTATGATGGGTTGGTGATTGAGGTTTAGCTCTGAGAGAGTGACAAAATTCTTTGTAGCATTTGTCATGATAAAAGCAGGGGGCTCTCGCTATTTAATATGTAACTATTTTGCAAAAAAGTGTATTATATTTTGGTTGCTGGGAGGCTTATAAAATGAAAAAAACTTTCTTCGGCTTTTTTATAGGAATTTTCTCACTTTTTTCTTTAAGTGTTTTGCATGCAATGGAGATCGATAAAATCGATCAGGAAAATAGGTCAGTTGTGACCAAGTCTGCACCTAGTTCAGAGGAAATCCAGAAACTTACCGAGCAACTTAGTTTCTTAAAGAAGCAGTATGAAGAAAAAATTGAGGCACAAGACAAAAGAATTGCCCTCTTGGAGAGCAAGTGCTCTTCTCATGATAAAATTCTTGAAAGAAATCCCCCCCTCAGACGCACCATAAGGGTTGGTGCGCAATTTTGGCTTCCGATTGCTGTGGGTGGCGTATACTACTTATTTTCGCATGACATATCTGGCTCTTTAGCGATCGCAAGCTATGGAATGTCCATCCTTTTTGTTTCTTGGAATCAAACGTTTAGAGCAGATGATACTTTCTACCCCGTGACTCGTACTATAGCTCCCCCCTCAGACAAGAAGCAGAAATAATGTTTGGACCTGTTGTTTCAATGATGGTTGCTACGTTTGGTGTCGTAACTGAGAAAGATGTGCTTCCAACATTTTTTCCTTATCAAATGATGCCCCCACTTTCAGTAGAGGAAGTTTGTGAACATCTCCAAAGTCAACCTGACTTTATGTCTTTCATGAAGCAGTATAAAAGTTTTCTTCAGACACGAACTTCCCCCACTTCTCAGCAAGAGAGAAATAAGCTCGTCGCTCTTCCTCTGTCCGGTTTTATCTCTTCTAATGAACAAATTCTGAAAGATAAGATCTTTCAAACGGTAAAAAATCAATCATATCGATTTCTTAGGGAAGCTTTTCCGTGGGAGATGTATGATGTGTTTGTTCCTAAAATTGAACCATTGGGTTCCTACTTAGGCTCTGGAGTGGCTTGGTTCCAAAGACGTTATAGAAGTGAGTCAAGCGAAGGGAAATTTTTTAGAAGATTGGAAAATGAAGACTATTTTACAGCGGGTGCTATGGCTCATTATATAGCGCAATATTGTTCACAATCCCTTAGCATGGAATGGGATTTATACGCCTTTGTTTTAGATAACTCAACCTTTCACCCTTATAAGAAGTTAATTCGTACTCGTGTAGATTGTCTTAAAAAAATGCATGCTCAATGGAATGGTCGGCGTCTCAATTTATATCGTATGAATCATGCTTTGCTTCAAGCACGGGAAATGCAATTGGTTTTGAAACTTAAAGCTGGTCAGGCGAATGATACAGATGAAGCTGCAGATTGCGTAACGCGGATAAGCGACTACGAGCGTCTTATTAATGCTCTCCAAGTAGCATTCTATAATCAGTGTATGGAAGAGAAGGGATTGACCCTATTAGAGCGCATTTGGAATAGGGCCACTCATTTTGTTGAAAAAGTAGGAGTTTTCTTTTCCTTAGATGAAGAAAGCCAAACTCCTTTAGAGTTCTCTACCTATCTTAGTAAACTTGTAAAAATGGTGGAAGAGGACAAAAAAATTGAGTTAAGGATAGCAAGCGTGGATCCTCAGAATTGGGATGCCTATGATTGGCAACTGAAACCACCTACGGAGTTCCAGAGAAGATTTGAGAACGAAGAAGCCGATACTAAAGTGACACCAGAAAATTTTCTTTTTAATCTTCTGGTACAGGATAATATTGAAATAGCTCTTCGCTTCTGTAAGCTCATTGATCAATCCAAAGTAGAAACGGAAATTTGGGCTAAACAGCAAAAACGGATTGGAGAGTACTCTACTCTTCTCAAAGATCTTTTTAATAAACAAAAAGAGATAGATGATGTTCTGACACTTTTAAGAGGTGAAGCTTATGGGCAATTCGATAAAGAGGAAAAAGAGAAAGTGCCTGAGAAACCGTCCCAGCTATATGCAAGTATGAGAGAGTGCGAAGATGTGTCCTTGCAACTTTTCAATAGCATGGTGGTTTTAAAGTGGTCTTTTTTAAAAACATTTAAAGATAATTTTAACAAAGAAAAAGGGATCTTCCAACGTGCAAGCAGCAGCCTTACGAGAAAGACACTCCGGATGATTACAGAAGGAACAATTTGGGATAAAACACCAAATTTTGATACCTCACAAGAAGAAGCTAAAAGATTGTTGGCTGACGCAGATGGGGTTATGTTTTCTTCAAAACGTCTTTTAGGGCATGTTCTTCCAACAGACAACATTGAAGACGTCGAATTTGTAGTGTTAACTGAAGCAGAGATGAGAAAAACGCCGTCTTTTTCAAATCAACCTCCTGTAAATAGCATTTACTATTGGCAGGAAATCGGACTTGACATGGATAAACGTGCTCGTCAATCTTGGCAAGTGGTTAGAGAGTGGAGTTGGAAAGGGGTTTCCAATGCTGTTAGTTATGTAAGTACAGCTTTAAGTCAAGCGGAGAAGCAAGACTCAGATCTACAGCCAACAAATCGTTTGCCGCTTAAGTCGCCTCAAGGTCCTGAAAAAGATAAAGAAGAGTAGCGTTGTGTGGTTTTATAAGCTTTTATCCACCGATTATATTTAATGTTCCTATCTTTCCATAAGATTTTTTGCGAAGTCCTTTGCAGAAAACGCATGGAGATCTTCGATTGCCTCTCCCACGCCAATGGCATGAATGGGTAAGGCGCTTTGTTGAGAAATAGCCACTAGAACGCCGCCTTTAGCAGTCCCATCAAGTTTTGTCACGATAAGACCCGACACATCAACGGCTTCCTGGAAAACTTTGACTTGCGTCAGGGCATTTTGGCCTGTTGTGGCATCTAAGACAAGAAGGGTCGCATGAGGGGCTGTGGGATCAATTTTTTGAATAACCCGACGGATTTTTTTAAGTTCTTCCATGAGAAGGGTTTTGTTATGAAGTCGCCCTGCCGTATCAATGATGACTATATCGTCCCTACGTTCTTTTGCTTTTTGAAGAGCATCATAAACAAGACCAGCGGCGTCCTTTGTGGGGGCTTCCTCGAGAGGCACATTGGCACGTTTTGCCCAAATTTCTAGCTGCTCTGTGGCTGCTGCTCGAAAGGTATCTCCTGCCACAAGAGACAGTTGATATCCTTGATCTTTCCACTGTTTGGCAAGTTTTCCAATAGTTGTTGTTTTTCCGCTACCATTAACCCCTAAGACAAGAAGAACAAAAGGCTTTGAAGCGCCTATGGGAGTAAGAGGAAGGGCACAGGGGGTTAAGAGAATTTCAATCTCTTCAGCAAAAATCTCGCGAACCTCTTCAGAGGTAATATTTTGATTGTAGCGTTTTTTACTGAGCTTTTGGACAAGATCATGCGCAGTTGCAACACCTAAATCACTTGAGATGAGTAATTCTTCAAGCTCTTCTAACATCTCATCGTCTAGCTTCCGATGAGTGATAAGCGTGGTAATGCCTTCCGAAAGACGAGAGGATGTTTTTTTCAGTCCTTCCTTAAGGCGGGTAAACCAGGTGGTCATTATGTTTCCTTCTACTGAATCGTCATTGCGAGGAGTGAAACGACGAAGCAACCCAGAAACTTGCTTAGTCGCGTTTTTGCTGGTTTGCTTCGCTTCGCTCGCAATGACGGCGTTAAATAATGGCTTCCAAATAACTTTCCTTCATTCCTACAACCTTCGCTTTCACAATGCTCCCTGGCGATTGTGGTATTGTTAGTTGAACTTTTAGAAAATGCTCACTATGGCCATGGGTTTCCGTTTCAAGCAGAATACTTGCGTCTTGCCCTACAAAGCGTGCAAGGGTTTTTTCTAGATTCTTCTGCCCGATCTCTCGCAAGCGACTGGCTCTTTCTTTAATCACGTCCCCCTTGACCTGCGGCATGCGGGCTGCTGGGGTTCCTTCCCGAGGAGAATAGGGAAAAACATGGAGGAACGTTAAATCACAGTCCTCAACGATTTGTAAGGTGTTCTTAAACATTGCTTCAGTTTCAGTAGGAAAACCCGCAATGATATCCGCCCCAAAAGTTACATCAGAACGAAGGGCGCGTAGTTTTTGGCATATAGCAATGACATCTTGACGCAAGTGGCGACGTTTCATTCTTTTTAAAATCATGTCATCTCCTGCTTGGAGGCTTAGATGAAAATGGGGCATAAGACGAGGATCTCGCTCAAAAACAAGGAAAAGATCTGGATCCACTTCTACAGGATCAAGAGAGGAGAGGCGCAAACGCGGAAGATCCGGCACGTGGGCTAATAAACGCTTCACCATTTGTCCAAGGGTGGGTTTCCCAGGCAAATCTTCCCCATAGGCGGTGATGTCCACTCCTGTGAGGACAATTTCTTGAAACCCTTTGCTTAACAAAAGATGGACTTGATCTACAATAACCCCTAAGGGCACGCTGCGACTGTTCCCCCGTCCATAGGGGATTGTGCAGAAAGTACAACGATGGTCACACCCATTTTGGACTTGAATAAAGGCGCGCGCGCGTCCATCAAAGCCTGCAATAAGATGCTCGGCTGTCTCTTTCACAGCCATAATATCATTCACGATAATTCGAGCATGGTCCGTGTCGGGGTCAAAGTACTTTTCTTTAAGTTTTTCCGTGTTACCAAGAACTTGATCCACCTCAGGCATTTGAGAAAATGACGCGGGATTAATTTGGGCTGCACATCCTGTGACGATGATTTTCCTGTGAGGGAAATCTCTCCGGTATTTACGAATAGCTTGGCGAGCTTGGCGTTCTGCCTCAGCCGTGACGGCACAGGTATTAAAAACAACCGCATTTTGAAGGCCGGCTTTGAGCGCTTTTTCACGAATAACCTCTGATTCATAGGCATTCAGGCGGCATCCAAAAGTAACAACATCAGTAGTCATGGGAGATCAAACGTTCCTTTAAAACAATAAGTAGCGGGGCCGGTAAGAAGGGGAGGGGAGTTCTCTTCCCACGCCACTTCTAAGGTTCCACCCTCCATTTCAATAAAAACAGGAGATTTTTTAATAAGTCCCAACTTTAAACTAAGTATTCCTATAGCACAAGCACCAGATCCGCAAGCAGGTGTGATCCCAACGCCGCGCTCCCATACCCTGGCTTTAATGACTGTCGGAGAGATAATCTGGGCGAGCTCTACGTTAATTCCCTCAGGGGGTTGAAGAGAAAGGGCCAGGTCTTCCAAAGGGAGGGAGATGATATCATCTGTAAAGATTACAAGATGCGGATTGCCCAAGTTGATAGGAAATGCCTGGATTTTTTCTTGGATTAAGAACTGAGAAGGTAAGAATAACGGCTCCTTTAGGGAAATTGTAATATTTTCTCCCTTCCTCCAAAAATGGGAGAGAAAAGAAGGTGTTTGAATTCTGCCTTTCTCTTTCCCTAAATACTTTGCTACGCATCGGGTTCCATTTCCACACGCCATGGCCTCACGTCCATCGGCGTTAAAGAAGGCAATATCCGCGTCTGCTGTAGAAGAATTCTTTATCAAAATAACCTGATCACATCCTATTCCTTGACGGCGATTGGCAATCCAGCGGATTTCTTCGTAGGTGAGCGGATTTTTAAGATACTTTTCTTCAAGAATGACAAAATCATTCCCAAGAGCCTGCATTTTTGTAAAGGGAAGGGTTGACGGCATTCACTGAGTTCCTTGATGGAGGAGAAAAAAAGTATACACAACGCTTCCAAACAAAACAAAGGCAAATCCTTGATGAAGCACCGCAAGGGGAAGAGGAACTTCTAATAACAGTGTAGAAATCCCCAAGGAGAGCTGCAGGAGTGCACTCAACATGATGACTGTAAACCCATGAGAAAGGTTTTTGGGAATAAGGAGATCTCGTTGATATATCCAGATGCCTACGCAAGCAAGAGTTGTTGAAAGAGCAAGCAACCGATGGACAAACTGAACACTTGGGGGGTTTTCCAGAAGATCTTTCCACCAGGGTGTTTGACTGAAAAACTCATGAGGAAGCAGATGTTCTCCCATCAACGGAAAGGTATTATAGAGAAGACCTGCCT
>JACPNY010000077.1 GCA_016185255.1 Pseudomonadota bacterium | reverse complement strand
TGATAAAGGTTTTTAGCTCAAGCTTCTTTGCGCGGCAGGATACGCGAACGCCTGTGTACACAGCGTGCGCGGGAATTATCGTGGATATTGGGCTTAGTCTCGCATTGATGGGATCCTTCCATCAGGTTGGGATTGCCTTTGCAACCGCTACCGCTGCATGGATCAATGCGATTTTGTTAGGATATCTTCTCTGGCGCCAAGGTCATCTTATCTTTGAAGACCGCTTCAAAAAATTTTCCTCTCGCATGATTCTCACCTGTGGAGGGACCATTGTTCTTTTAAAAGCGCTCCAATTCATTGTTCATCCCCTTCTTTTAGGAGGAGAATTTGTGAGAGGTCTTGTCGTTATGGGGCTTGTGAGCTTTGGTCTTATTGGCTTTTTGCTTCTCTCTCATATCATGGGAGCGTTGAAGTTTCATGATCTTAAGCTCATGTTTTCATCGAGGGCATAATGGGACGTATTCTATCAGGCATTCAACCTACTGGAAATCTGCACTTGGGAAACTACCTAGGAGCTATTCGAAATTGGGTTACACTTCAAAACAGTCACGAAAACTTATTTTGTATTGTCGACTTGCATGCCCTCACAACTCTCCCAGATCCCAAAGACATGCAGACCTGGACACGAGAAGTTACGGCTGCTTATATTGCAGCCGGCATTAATCCTGATCAGTCCATCATTTTTGTTCAAAGTGCTGTCGCTGCCCACAGTGAGCTTGCCTGGATTTTTTCATGCTTGACTCCCCTAGGATGGCTCAATCGCATGACACAATTCAAAGACAAGACGGGGAAAAATAGCGAACAAGCCAATCTTGGCCTTTATGCTTATCCCGTCCTTATGGCCGCTGATATTTTAATCTATAAGGCAACCCATGTGCCTGTGGGAGAAGATCAAAAGCAGCACCTCGAATTAGCACGAGATATTGCAGGCGTCTTTAACCGGCAGTATAACGTTGATTATTTTCATCTTCCTGAGTTCTTTTCTTTAAAAGTAGCCGCGCGCGTCATGAGTTTAAGGGATGGAACATCTAAAATGAGCAAGTCAGATCCATCTGATTACAGTCGTATTCATGTTATGGATGATCCGGACACCATCGCCCTGAAAATTCGAAAGGCTAAGACAGATCCAGACCCTCTTGCAAGCACGCCTCATGCTATGGAAAACAGACCAGAAGCTCTTAATCTTTTGGGGATTTATGCGGCTTTAGCCAATATATCCTTGGAAGATGCCTGTCGAATGTTTGAAGGAGCCTCTTTTTCTGGCTTAAAACAAAAATTGACAGACCAGCTTATTGCAACACTGGACCCTATTCGGAAAAAAATGATAGATCTTCTTAAAGAGTCTACCTATCTTGACCATATCCTTAAAGAGGGTTCTTTAAAAGCGAGCGAGATCGCCACAAAAAACATGAACGACATTAAAAATATCGTTGGATTTTTAAAGACATAATGACATGAAGCGTGCTTTTGACTTTCTCATATCCTTCTTTGCTATCGTTTTTTTACTTCCTCTCCTCGCTATTATCTCCATTGCGATCAAGCTCACTTCTCCTGGCCCCGTTCTGTATTGGTCTGATCGTGTGGGAAAAAATAATATTCTTTTTAAGATGCCAAAGTTTCGCACAATGGCTGTAGGGACTCCTTCTCTTCCTACACGTCATATGCGAGAATCTAAGCAATATATTACTCCCCTGGGATCTTTTTTAAGAAAAACGTCTCTCGATGAGATCCCACAATTCTGGTGTATTCTGAAAGGCGATATGAGTTTTGTGGGACCTCGTCCCGTTTTAACAAATGAAAATGACCTTCTTTCTTTACGCACTCAAAAAGGTATTCATCTTGTGATCCCCGGTCTTACAGGATGGGCTCAAATTAATGGCCGTGATTCTGTCACAACAGAACAAAAGGTGGCCTTGGAAAAAGAATACATCGACAAACAAACTTTCTTGTTTGATCTGTATATATTTTTGCGCACAATTCCAAAGGTCTTGTTTAAGAAAGATATTAGTCATTAGTCCCCTTGACCCCCAGAAAGGCACGCAGTAGTGTCTTTGTGATGCTCACATACAGCCATTGTTCCATGAAAACTGATTTTCAAACAATTATCTTAAAGCTATCTGAATTTTGGTCTGGAGAAGGATGCGTCATTTTGCAACCTTATGACGCGGAAGTAGGGGCTGGCACCTTTCATCCTGCGACAACATTAAAAGCCTTAGGTCCCAATCCTTGGCGCGCAGCTTATGTCCAACCTTCTCGCCGCCCAGCTGATGGACGTTATGGAGAAAACCCGAATCGGCTTTACCGCCATCATCAATATCAGGTCATTTTAAAACCTTCCCCTGATAATGTTCAGGACGTGTATTTGAGAAGTCTCAAACATATCGGGCTCGATCCACTCCTCCACGATATTCGTTTTGTAGAGGATGACTGGGAAAGTCCTACGCTTGGAGCTTCCGGTTTGGGGTGGGAAGTCTGGGGAGACGGGCAAGAAATTACTCAATTTACCTACTTTCAACAAGTTGGGGGATTCCCGTGTGATCCTGTTCCGGCTGAGCTTACCTATGGCCTTGAACGCCTTACCTCTGTTATTCAAGGTATTGAAAATGTGTATGAGTTGGATTGGAATGGAGCTGAAGGAGAGGCTCGCATGACCTATGGGGATGTAGCCCTCCAAATGGAACAAGAGTTCTCCGCTTTTAGTTTTGAGCAGGTGGATGCCTCCATGATTTTTCGCCATTTTGAAGATGCAGAAGCCATGTGTCGTCATCTTGTCGACAACAAGCTCGTTTTGCCAGCCTATGAGTATTGCTTAAAAGCAAGCCACTTTTTTAATCTGTTGGATGCACGCGGTGTTTTAAGTGTCACAGAACGTGCCAATTATATTGGTCGTGTCCGAACGTTGGCACGTCAGTGCTGCGAATTATGGATGGAGAACGTCCATGGCTGAGTGGCTTCTAGAAATCTTCTCTGAAGAAATCCCCTCGCGTATGCAACGAGAGGCTCAAGAGCAGCTAAAAACATTGGCTGAAACTCAGTTTCAAGAAAAAGGCCTGTCATTTGAGGGCGTGCGCACTTTCGTCACTCCCCGCAGATTAACACTGCTCGTAGAGGGGTTACCTCTTCAAACACCAGCGAAATTAGAAGAGAAGAAAGGTCCACGAGTTGATGCACCACAAGCGGCCATTGACGGATTTTTGAAAACAGCCGGTGTTACTCGGGAAGACTGTATGGTGAAAGAAACGCCCAAAGGAGACTTCTTGTTTGTTGTAAAAAATGAACCGAGTCAGCCAACTCGCGATGTTCTTCCTTCTATTGCTCTTTCTCTTTTAAAAGAGTTTCGCTGGCCAAAGTCCATGCGATGGGGGAATCTCTCTATTCCCTGGGTACGCCCTCTTCGAGGATTTTTAAGTCTTTTTGAAGGAAAAGTGGTTCCTTTCTCCTATGCAAACGTTAACGCCTCCCAGACAACCTATGGCCATCGATTTTTAGCTCCTCTCCCCTTTGAAGTTAAAGATTTTAAGGATTATGAGAAAAAACTCCGGGATCATTTTGTCATCTTAGATTGGCAAGAACGGCACGATCTCATTCAAAAGGAAGTCACACGTATAGCTGAAGACGCTCATCTTTCTCCCCTTCAGGATGCCGCCCTTTTAAGCGAAGTCACAGGTCTTGTAGAATGGCCTATTGCCTTGAAAGGAAAAGTTGATCCTCAGTTTATGACCCTTCCTCGTGAGGTCATCACAACGCCTATGCGTGTTCATCAGCGCTATTTTCCTCTGATAGATGCTCACGGAAAGTTGGCTCCTGAATTTGTGGTTATTGCTAATATACATGCGCCCGACCACGGCAAAACTATTGTGATAGGAAATGAGAGGGTCTTGCGAGCACGCCTTGCAGATGC
>JACPNY010000028.1 GCA_016185255.1 Pseudomonadota bacterium | reverse complement strand
GAATTTCCTTGCCTTCCCCCCCTCTTTGTTTGCTATAAGAAGGGAGAGGGGTTGGTTTATGGACGTATGTCTTGCAAACCCGGTCAGGTTCGGAAGAAAGCAGCCGTCGTAAGGTTCATACGGGTCATGTTTCCAGCCCCTCACTTCTCTTCTCGGGTGTCATCCCCGCGAAGGCGGGGATCCAGAGAGTATTAAAACCAGTAGGTTATTAGTAATGATAAAATTCCAAAAAGCAGAATACAAATGGAAGCTATTGTTTTTTATCAAATATTTTCTGGATCCCCGCCTTCGTGGGGATGACAGGAGTACGAGTCAAAATTTCCAATTTCAGGGTAAGTGGGTATATTAATTCTATGGACGCTGCCCTTAAACTTATTCCTCCCTCAGCACCTTCTCTTGAAGGATACCGCGTCCTTGCGCGCAAATATCGTCCAACAAAGTTTAGCCAAGTCATTGGCCAAGATTTCCTCGTAGAAACCCTAAAGCGTGGCATTGAAGGCGGACGTCTTGGGCATGCCTTTATTTTGACGGGGATTCGGGGAACAGGAAAAACCACAACGGCCCGCCTTATTGCACGCGCCCTTAATTGTGAAAACGGCCCTACATCTGAACCTTGTGGGTCGTGTTCCTCTTGTCAGACGATTGCTCAAGATCGTTCTATAGATGTGATTGAAATTGATGCCGCCAGTCGGACAAGCGTTGATGATATGCGCGAAATTATCGAGGCGTCTCGGTATAAGGCGGCAAACTCACGCTATAAAATTTATATTATTGACGAAGTTCACATGCTGTCTAAAAGTGCCTTTAATGCGCTTTTGAAGACCTTGGAAGAACCCCCACCCCACGTAAAATTTATTTTTGCGACAACGGAAATCCAAAAAGTTCCAGCTACTATCCTCTCACGGTGTGTTCGATTTGATCTGAAGCGTATTGAGAGCACGACCCTTGTAGCCTACTTTAAAACGATTTGTGCCGAAGAAAATGTCACCTTTGAAGATGAGGCCATTGCTTTGATTGCAAAAACAGCGGAAGGATCCGCTCGTGACGGCTTATCTCTTCTTGATCAAGCCATGACCTATGGAACCTCTCATATTACAGCAACTGAAGTTCGGCAAATGCTGGGCCTTGCTGATTCAGGAACTCTTTTGGATCTTTTTCAGACCTTACTGGAAGGAGAGTGCTCCAGATCACTTGAAAAACTGCGGTATTTTTATCAAGAAGGAGCTGATCCCCTTCGCCTTCTTGAAGATTTATTAGAGCTAACTCATTGGCTCCAGTGCTTAAAAATTAATCCTAGCCTTGCGCAAGAGATGTCCTTAAGCGCTGAAAAGAGAGAGCGAGGGCTCACCCTTGCTGAAACTCTTTCTATCCCCAGCTTAACCCGAATGTGGCAAATGTTTCTCAAAGGATTTGAAGAGCTCAAAAGGGCCCCTTCTCCTCAAAAAGCTCTTGAAGTCCTTGTGATTCGCTTGACACATTTAGCCCCACTTCCCTCTCTTCACGACCTTTTGGAAGGTGACTTCTTAAAAAAAAAGTCTTAACTGGCCCTCCTCCCCCTTGTCCTCCTGAATTTATTTCAGAGTCTTTTGGAAACGAGGCTCCGAAAGCGCCCGAGTCAAGGCCGGAACTAAAGAGTCTGGATGATAATACGGAAAACCATACCCCCTTTTCTTCCTTTGAAGATCTCGTGTCTTGGGTAGGGCATCAACGGGAAGGCATTTTGCACGGACACCTGCTCTATGATGTGCACCTTATAGGGTTTTCTCCTCCTAACCTTACTCTTCGTCTTTCTCAAAAGGCTCCGAAAGACCTTCCGCGTCAGCTTGAAGGTCTTTTAAAAAAGAAAAGAGGGGAAGCATGGACGATTGCAATTTCTGATGAAATCGGTCACCTTACCTTGCATGAGAAGGACCAAAAGGCTTCTGAAGAGCGTCGAGCTGAGATTTTGAAAGAACCGCTTGTAACACTTCTAATGGACGCCCTCCCAGGAACGACTCTTATGCACGTTGAAGATAGATAAGGAGAAAGACAATGTTTGGTAATATGGGCGAGATGATGAAGAAAGTGCAAAAAATGCAGGCTCAAATGGAAGAATCTCAAAAAAAATTAGAATCTATCGACGTCGAAGGGGGTTCTGGTGGGGGGCTTATAAAGATTACAGCCAATGGTAAGGGCACCATCAAAGGGGTTAAGATTGATCCTACCTTGTTGGATCCTCAAGAAGTTGAGGTTTTAGAAGATCTGTTGGTGGCAGCGCTTCTTGACACACAAACGAAGGTAGAAGAAAAAGCAGCAGAAGAAATGGGGAAGGTCACGGGAGGCCTGAAGCTTCCTGGAGGCATGAAGCTGCCATTTTGACAAAGAAGTGACTGCATAAATGAATCTAGTGCGGTTGTCCAGGGGCGTCATTGCGAGCGAAGCGAAGCAACCCAGTAAAAAAGCTAACTCTCGCTTGATGCAAATTAAGTTAATAAATTTAGTAAGTTTTATTCTGGGTTGCTTCGCCCCGCTTTCTGCGGGACTCGCAATGACAAGAGGATTATGATCAGTAACGAACTCAAAACTCTCATTCAATTGCTCTCGAAGCTTCCCGGTCTTGGGCCGCGGTCGGGCAAGCGTATTGCGCTCCATTTGCTTCAAAATCGAGAGACAACCTTGTCGACGCTCACAGCATCACTGCAGGATGTCAGCATAAAGGTAAAAGAATGCCCAGTCTGCGGTAATCTGGATTCTCAAGACCCTTGTGCTCTGTGCCAAAATCCACAGCGCGACACCTCTATCCTTTGTATTGTGGAAAGCGTCGCCGATTTATGGGCGCTTGAGAGAACCTCATCCTATAAGGGGCATTATCATGTGCTTGGAGGAGTTTTGTCAGCTCTTGATGGTGTAGGACCAGAAGATTTAAGAATCTCCAGCCTTTTCCATCGCTGTCGAACAGGCACTATTCAAGAGATTATTCTTGCTCTTAATGCAACCGTTGAAGGGCAAACAACCAATCATTATCTAACAGAGCGCCTCAAAGAACTAGGAATTCCGCACATTTCAAGCCTTGCTCGGGGTGTTCCTGTGGGGGGAGAGCTTGATTATCTTGACGAAGGAACCCTTTCCACAGCTCTGCTTTCAAGGCGGCGTGTATAAACGGCAAGCCCTTTTCAATTGGCCATATGGATATAAAGATTGATATTTTTTGAAAATAATTATAAATTAATAAATATAAAATAGAATTTTTATGTTTTTTTAATAACTGCCGAATGCTTGGAGCAATTTATATATCGGTGATTTCAGAATGACATTAAAACTTACAGAAAATGCAGCACATAAGATTTTAAACTTGATTCAAGAGGAATTCAGCTCAACTCCTCTGATGTTTCGTGTGATGGTATCAGGAGGAGGATGCTCCGGCTTTCAATATGGCTTTTCTCTGGACAATAAGCGTCAGGAAGAAGACCTTGTTTTTGAAGAGCATGGAGTTGCGGTTGTTGTGGATGAAGCGTCTCTTACTCTGCTAGAAGGGGCACAAATCGATTATGTGGAAGAGCTCATAGGGGCGTCATTTCAGATTAAAAACCCAAATGCCAGTTCTTCTTGCGGATGTGGCAATTCTTTTTCGATTTAGAAAGAAGGACCCTTTAACAGGGCCCATCAATTTCCTCATCCTTTTCATCAAGGACTTTGGCTCTGTTGTTCCAGGTTAAGGCGAAAAAGAAGGCGCCGATGAGAGCTGTTAAGATAAAAAGAATGAATCCCCCTTCCCACCCATAATTTTCAACGATAGTTCCAATACCAGCTCCTGCAATAGCAGCACCTATATAAGCACAAATTCCCGTCACACCTGTGGCAACGCCCACTGCTCGCTTTGAGGCAAAATCAGCTGTCGCAATTCCATTAAGAACTTGAGGACCATTTAAGAAAAAGCCGGCAATGACCAGCATGGTCGTATCAAAGAAGGGATAACCCGGAGGGGTTTTCCAGACGATAAAAAGAGCAACAGCAAGGCCGATGAGGAAAAAAGTTCCAACAGGGCCACGTCGCCCCGCAAAAACCTTATCAGAAATCCAGCCAGCCATAAGGCCACCTATTAGGCCAGCAATCTCGAAAGAAACTAATTGCATCCCCGCAATAATTAAGCTGACACCCTTAAATTCTTTTAAAAAAGTGGGAGCCCAAAAGAAAATTCCCATGCGGGGAATGTAAAGACACATGTTGGCAATTGCCATGTACCAAACAAGTTTATTGGCTAAAACAACGGTCACAACCTCTTTGATCGTGATGCGCTCGTCATACTGGTGAGAAAGACGGGAAACATCCCCTTTGTATTCTTCAACGGGAGGCAGTCCCACTTCTTTCGGTGTGTCTCTCAACCGATTGAACAAAAAGAAGGAGAGTCCTATGGAGAAAAAGGCAGGGACAATAAAGGCAGAGCGCCATCCAAATTGCTCGATAAGAAACCCTCCGAGACCAAAAATAGCAACAGCACCAATTTGGTGAGAAGAAGCCCAAAGTGCCCATTTTGAGCCAAGCTCCTTAGGGCTAAACCAATGAGTGATTAACCGGGCGCAAGGAGCCCATCCCATAGATTGAAACCATCCATTAAGCCCCCAAAAAATGGCAAAAAAGATAATTCCTGAGCCAAAACTCATGAAGCAACTGATAATTGCTGACAAAAAAAGGCCAATAGACATAAAATAACGCGCATCTGACCTGTCGCTGAGATACCCATTGATAAATTTTCCAGCTCCATAAACGATCGAAAATATTGTGGCAATCCAACCGACGTCGATTTTAGAGTATCCAAACTCTTCCATCATTCCCGGCATAGCCATAGAAAAATTCTGACGAACAAGATAAAAGGCAGCGTATCCAATAATGGTGGCATAAAGAATGCGCATTCTCCAATAGGGGAAGCTTCCGTAAGCTGCAAAAATTTTTCCAAAAGTTGTGGAACCGTTGTGAGAAAGTGTACTTTCAGCTGTCATTGAGATACCCTTACTTTATTAAAACATGCGGCAAGTTTAGGCAGGAAACGCCTCGAATTCAAATGAATAGTATTGCGAGAATTCAATGAGTTGCCCCCTGAAGTTATCAACCAAAGGTCAGATGATAGTATCAAAAGATCTTCATCATTTTTTGATACTAACCATCTGACAATAGCTATGGCTAAGCTGCCTGTGCTTCACGCTCTTTTTCAGCCACTTTTTGATTGTATAGGGTGTTCAATTTGCCAACAGCAAATATCCACGTGAGGATCACGACAACCATCATCACACAGGTGTAGGGGGCGATGGTGATTTGAGTTGCGGTTGTGGAAACAACCACAAGCAAGAATTGTTGAACTAATCCTCCACCTGATTTTCCTAAACGACCACCAATAACATCAACCGCGGCCTTACCCTTAACCTTCAATTCTTGATCAAGGGGAATATACGACATTTCTTTTGTGGGGTCGAAAAGAGCATACTTTGTTCCCTTGCTCAAAATATTTTGTCCGGCTCCAATCATCACAGCCATGAAAACGGGAGTGGCCCCCATAGCTATTGTTAACCAATCAAGGCTATCCCGAAAGATAACGAAGGTAAAGAAAAGGGCACCCGTCACTAAAAGAGCCACTGGGGTCAGAATCGCCCCTGTAAACCACCCAAATCGACGGACAATTCCTTTGCAAAGTAGAATTAAAATGATTGTAGCAATTCCTGTAAAGGTCGAGAAGTTCCCCATAAAAGAGCTGTAATCATTGGATTGGAACCCAGCTTCAGTTGTATAGAGGAGCTTTAGCTGGCCTTTCCATGTCACCTCTACAAGGTTGATAGCCATTCCATATCCTATAAGCAAGATTGCAATGTACCCTAAGTAAGGTGAAGAAATAATGTATTTAAAGCTTTCAGAAAGCGATAATTTTGGCTTGTCTTTTTTAGGTTTTTTATCTGTTTCTGCCGCATCATAATAGAAAGGATCCGTCAGCACATTGCGATTCATCCACCAATAAATGCCAATAGTAGCGAGACCCGCAAACACAACAGCACCCATCATGTAATCTAAACTAATACCCCATGCGTCTACTTCAGGGGGGTAAAGATCACGAATATCTGAGAGATAGGTAACAGTTTGACCTGATAAAATGAGGGCGACGTTACCAAGTAAGGGGAAGAGCGCGTAAAAACGTTTTGCTTCATTTGTTCGTGTGATTTCATTCGCAAACTGCCAGAATAAAAGACTGATCACAACAGTTCCCCAAAGCTCAGACATGATGTAGAAAATGGAATAAGACCAATCTCCCCAAAGAGCAAAGATAAACCTTAAAGCAGGAATAGCTTGTTGATACGCTTGTACGGTTACAGCTGAGGGGTGAAGAAGGGTTTTGTTAGGATAAATGATAAGGGCAAAAGCTCCAAAGAACACGATAAAAGGAACGATACATGCATAAAAGAGGTTTTCCTTTGATAGTACATTGCTCAACTTCGCATACAAAATAACGAAAAGAATGGAGGCCGGGGTTACACCCCAAAACTTTAAAAAGTTAACGGATTCAGCGCCTGCGGCACCAATCACGAGCGTATCTTTTGTATCCCGTAAGATGGTGTAGTTGAACAAAATAAAGAACATCATCAAGCCCATAGGCAAGAATTTCTTCATTTCAGAACCTTGAATGGGCCACAGCGCAGCACGGAGCTTTGAGAACTGAGGTTCTTTCTGTGGCATAGCTTTTACAGACATGAATTTTATCCCCTTATTATTGCCTTTTGAAGGGCAGCAACATATTAAACATTACTTACCAGCTTTAAATAACTGGAAACAGTCAAGCTGTTATCATCTTTTTTCTCATTCGTCAAATAGGTATTTACATTGCCAAAGAAGATCTTCTGAAAAAAGAATTGGAGTGACCATAACTTTATGTGGTTTAATTGTCGTAATTGAAAAGAGATGCCTTAGGGAGACCTTATGAAAAATGAGCTCTTAACAACCATAGGAATACGCACCGCTGAAGCAGCTTTTATAGCGGAAGGGTCGTCAGAAAAAGACTTGATGGAACGTGCGGGCCAGAAGGTTGTTAAGGTTATTCTGGCTCATTTTTCTCCTTGTCGGACTCTTGTTGTGTGTGGACCTGGGAAAAATGGAGGTGATGCTCAAGTCGTGGCACGTCATTTGCAAGAGAATGGTTGGTCTGTTGACATTATTTTCCTATCCGCTCTCCCCTCTTTTGAAGAAATCGAAAAGGCATTAAAACAAACTGACTTAATTGTCGATGGCCTTTTAGGCACAGGTCTTTCGCGGCCTTTAGAAGGAGAGATCCAAAGGCTTGTTAACTTGATGAATGCTAGGAACAAGCCCATTGTTTCCATCGATATTCCCACGGGAATAGATGCAGATTCAGGAGCCTCATGGGGAGACGCGATTCAAGCCACCCTTACGGTGACTTTTTTTAGGGCGCGTCCTGGGCATTTTCTTCTTCCAGGACGGGAATCTGTGGGCGAGCTTGTTATCAAAGACATAGGAATCCCTGAGCGGTTATTACCGCCTACTCCTTATTATTTAAATGATCCTGTCCTGTGGCGAAAGAATCTTAAAGAGCCTCAGCCAGCCGATCATAAGTATACACGAGGGGCCTGCCTTGTAGTGGGGAATGGAGGTATGCCGGGCGCTTTAAGGCTTGCCGCCATGGCAGCTCGCCGCATAGGGGCCGGACTTGTTAAAATTACCTGCAAATCTGAAGACTACCCCATTTTAGCAAGTACTGTTTGGGGAGATATTATTTTCCCTCTTAAGACAGCCAAGGCCTTCTTAGAATGCGCCGAGGATGAGAGGTTTAAAGCGCTTTTATGGGGGACAGGAGCTCTTCCGAAAGGATCAACGAGAGAGCAAGCCCTTCTTCTTCTCTCCACAAAAAAACCATGTGTTTTGGATGGAGGAGCCCTCTCGAGTTTTAAAGGAAAAACCCAAACCTTAATAAAACACCTTCATGCAAATGCTATTTTAACCCCGCATGAGGGAGAATTTCTTCGCTTGTTTCCTCATTTAGCCTTTCTAAAAAACAAGGCAGAGAAAGCCCTTAAAGCGGCTCTTGAAACGGGTTCCATTGTTGTCTTGAAGGGCTATGACACGATTATTGCGTCTCCTGACGGACACATCATCATTAATGCCAATGCGCCTGCAACCCTTGCAACAGCAGGGACTGGCGATGTTTTAGCAGGATTGATGACAGGACTTTTGGCCCAAGGCCTTCCTCCCTTTCAAGCAGCAGCAGCCGCCGTTTGGATTCATGGAGAAGCTGCCAACCATAAAGGCCTTGGTCTTATCGCGGAAGATTTACTGGACCAAATTCCTGTGGTGCTTCAGGAATTAAGTATGCATCGACCTTAGGTTGGTTATTCCTCCGGTCCTATTGTCAGGGTAACGACCACCCTCCTCTCTGTAACTTTTTTCACTTTTTCAACATGTTAAGATATTCTTAAGGTATCCTTCTCTATAAAAGAGAATTCAGTCACAGAGAGAAACCAAAATGGATATTTCAATTTTTTTAGCAAAAGCGATCGGAATTTATTATGTTTTTGTCAGCCTTGCCTTTCTTATTAACAAGAGAAAATTACGAGCTCTTATTATTAATACAATGAATAGCCCTGCGTATCTGCTCCTTTCCGGCTTTATTGCTTTGATCATAGGAATCCTCCTCACTGTGAGTCATAATCTCTGGGTAGAAGACTGGAGAGTGGTCATTACAATAATTGGTTGGCTTGCTCTCCTTAAAGGAATGACCATTATTCTTTTTCCTCAATTTTTAGTTACTCTAAGCACCAAGTGGATGCAAAATGAGAGGGCCTACTACACTACATTTCTATTTGTTCTCTTTATGGGAATAATTTTACTTTATTTTGGATACACACAAGTTTAAGAGTTAGGAGACACCACATCTGTAATGACAATACCTCATGATTTTACAAAAAAAGGAAAAATAATGGGAAACAACTCCTTGATAAATATGTTGTTTTGTAAAGCTTTAACATTATTATTTATGACGGACTTGTCCTTAGCAGCAGCTCCAGAATGTCCAACTCATAGTTCAGGAATGCATCATGCATCAAAGGCAGTCGAAACCACCATCAAAGCAGAGATATTTATTAAGGGTCCTCTTGTAAAAGGTAATAAAACGCCGACAGAGCTTGAACTCCTCTCAAAAGAAAACAATAAACCCTTACTTCCCTCTGAGATTAACGTAACACATACAGAAATAATCCATTTGCTTATTTTTGACCAAACCTTGACAGATTATCAGCATGTGCACCCCATTCCCACCGATAAGCCCGGCATTTACAAGTTTGAATGGACCCCCAAAGAGGCAAGTCAGTACAAAGTTTGGGTTGATCTCACACCTCTTGCTACAAATCAACAAGAATACATCATAGCAGATCTTGGAAATCTTTCTAAGAGTCCGCAAGGAGTCACTAAAATTCTTAATTTAACCCAGAAAGTCGATGGGCTTACCTATAATCTTTCATTTGATTCTCCGGACCTTAAAAAAGGAAAGACCGTCGTGGGAAAGGTGCTCATTACAGATGCAAAGGGTTATCCATTTACTCAACTAGAACCTATCATGGGAACGTTTGCTCATATTGTAGCCATTAATCAGGATTTTAAATCAATTGCTCATATACATCCTATGGGGAAAGAGCCTTCGAAACTTTCAGACAGAGGCGGTCCAGAACTTGATTTTCATATGGAACCTGACAAATCAGGATTCTGGAAAATCTGGGTTCAAGTCAAGATTAAAGGGAAAGAGGTATTTGTTCCGTTTGGCGTAAATGTGAAGTGAGACTTATTATATAAAGTCTGAGGAAGAGAAAGAAATTAAAAAAAGGGAGAGATAATCATGATGTTTTTATCACATATAGCATTTTCATTAGAATTATTGGTATTAGCTTGTGGAACATGTTTGCTAAGTTTCTCTTTCGCTAAAGAGGAAAGATGCGTTAATTGGATTAAGAAGCTCGGAACGCTTATTATCGTTTTCTCTATTTTAGGCATGGTGTGCACTGGTTATTACACTATAAAGTATTGGCTGCAAGGTGCATTCGAAATTCCCTCTGGCATGTCTATGGCTATGCATAAAGACATGATGCAAAAAATGATGCCACTCATGATGGAAAAAATGAAGGAGCAGATGGGAAACATGAGCCCTACAGAAAAGGGCACAGGAAATATGTCTACTATGTGATAAGCTCTTCTTAAAGAGGAAGAAACCCTGTAGCTTAGAATTTTAGATGGGGCGTGTGCAGTCACAAGATTGGTCTGACTATACGTCCCAGCTATATTGCGTTCTTGATCTCATTACGGTACAAGATAAAAAGCCCTTAATGAAATTAACTTTTTCTTCATGATTGTGTCTTCTCTCTGTCTCTTATTCTTAAAGGGTATTCTCATTGGGTTTCTCATTGCGGCTCCCGTGGGACCCATTGGCATTTTATGTATTCGTAGAACCCTTTCTGGCCACTATGGGTTAAGCCTTGCTACAGGCTTTGGGGCCGGGGTTGCGGATACGGTTTATGGAGCCATTGCTGGTTTTAGCCTTGTAAGCATTGCAACCTTCATCACCCAATATGATTTTTATTTGCGTCTTTTTGGAGGGATTCTTGTAGGATGGATCGGATTTTCTATCTTTAAGGCCCCCCTTCGCCAAGATAAGCTAAAAAATAGACCGAGAGAGACCCTGCTCCATGCTTTTACCTCTGCTTTTTTCCTAACCTTTTCAAATCCTATTACCTTGATCGTTTTTGCAGCTGCCTTTGCGGCACTGGGCGTTTCTCCTGTGGATGACTCATTCACACAAGGCCTTGCTCTTGTGGGGGGCGTTTTTGTTGGGGCGAACGGATGGTGGTTGTCGCTCAGTACAGTGGTGAGGTTGATGCATCATAAGATTTCGGACACACACCTTCTTTGGATTAATCGCGCTTCTGGAATTATGTTATTTGGGTTTGCTATTTATATAGTGTTGAGTCTGTTGTAAAAGGAAACGGGGTTGTCAACGCGCACATTTCTGGGTAAGGATTGCTCTGTAAATTTGGTAAAAAGAGGTTAAAATTTGACACAGTCTCTCTCTCAAGAAGAAGCCTTAAAGGCTTATCATGATATGCTTCTTATTCGCCGCTTTGAAGAGCGTTCGGGTCAACTTTATGGCATGGGGTTGATCGCAGGTTTCTGCCATTTGTACACTGGTCAAGAAGCCATTGTTGTTGGCATACAATCCGTATTACATCCTCAAGACAGCATTATTACCGCTTATCGAGACCATGGACATATGCTAGCTTGCGGTATGGATCCAAAAGGGGTAATGGCAGAGCTTACAGGTCGGATTGGAGGCTACTCTAAAGGAAAAGGGGGCTCCATGCATATGTTTAGCCGCGAGAAAAATTTCTATGGGGGCCATGGGATTGTAGGCGCCCAAATTCCTATTGGGACGGGCCTTGCTTTCGCCCATCGCTATAAGGAAGATAAGGGAGTTTGCGTCGCCTCCATGGGAGATGGAGCAGCAAACCAAGGTCAAGTCTATGAGTCTTACAATATGGCGGCTCTTTGGAAGCTTCCTGTGGTGTATGTGATTGAAAATAATCAATACGGCATGGGAACGTCTGTGGCTCGCTCCTCCGCAGGCCCTAATTATTATGGACGAGGACAAGGATGGGGAATTCCTGGAGAAAAAGTGGATGGAATGCAGCTTCTCAAAGTGAAGGAAGCGGCAAGCCGTGCCTTAGATCACGCCCGTTCAGGCAAAGGGCCTTATATCCTTGAAATGGATACCTATCGTTATCGTGGCCATTCTCTGTCAGATCCTGCTAAGTATCGATCCAAAGAAGAAGTTGAACACGTTAAAGAAACGCGTGATCCCATTGATCTTTTCAAGGTTTATATGACAAAAACTCTAAAAATCACTGAAGATAAAATTAAACAAGTTGATGATGAAATTAAAATAGTGGTGGCAGAGGCTGTGGAGTTTTCAAAATCCTCCCCTGAGCCTGATGTGAGTGAACTTTACACAGATGTTTTGAAAGAGGAGACAGTATCATGACACTTCTTTCAATGACTGTCAGAGAAGCCCTGCGCGATGGAATGGCGGAAGAAATGCGCCGCGATAACACTGTCTTTTTGATGGGCGAAGAAGTTGCTGAATACAACGGCGCCTATAAGGTTAGCCAAGGTCTTTTGGATGAATTTGGCGCTAAAAGAATCATCGATACTCCCATTACAGAACAGGGATTTGCAGGCCTTGGGGTAGGAGCAGCTTTTGGAGGACTTCGTCCTATCATTGAGTTTATGACCTTTAATTTCTCCATGCAGGCGATTGATCAGATTATTAACTCTGCTGCTAAAACCTTGTATATGTCTGGTGGACAAATGGGATGTCCTATTGTGTTTCGAGGACCTAATGATGCAAAGGCGCTTCTTAAGGCCGCCATTCGTGATCCAAATCCTGTTGTTTTCTTAGAAAATGAGCTTCTTTATGGGGTGACCTTTGAGGACGTAGAGTCAGATCCTGATTATGTACTCCCCATTGGGAAAGCGCTTGTGCGTCGAGAAGGAAAAGATGTCACGATTACGGCCTTTTCCTTGATGGTTGGAAAAGCGCTTCAAGCCGCAGAAATCCTGGCAGAGCAAGGAATTGAGGCGGAAGTTATTGATCTCCGAACCCTTCGTCCTCTTGACCGAGAAACGATTGTTCAGTCGGTGATGAAAACAAATCGTATTGTTTCCGTTGAGGAAAGCTGGCCTTTTGCGGGCATTGGATCTGAGATTGCGGCACTGATGATGGAGGAAACTTTTGATTACCTTGATGCGCCTTGTGTGCGCGTTGCGGCAGAAGATGTGCCGATGCCCTATGCGGCCAATCTAGAAGCCTTGGCTTTGCCACAAGTGGAGACGATTGTAGAAGCTGCAAAAAAGGTATGCTATCGTTCGTAACAAAAAAGCTTAAGAGAATGCCCGTGGACGATTCTGAAAAAATAGATATAAGCCATATAGTAAAAGCACAAAAAGTGTTTGAACAATTTCGCCAGGATCTGACTACGGATAAAGACAAAACGGCGACTGTTCAAGCTTTTGAATTTTGCTATGAATTATCTTGGAAATTGATGAAGCGCGTTCTCAATTCAAGAGGTCTTGAGGTGGCGTCACCTAAAGATACCTTTCGTCAAGCGGCCCTTAATCATTTAATTGACGATCCTGAACTCTGGTTTGAATTCCAAAAAAAGAGAAACCTTACTGTTCATTCCTATAACAAAGAAAATTTAGAAATCATTATTTCGATTTTTGACCTCTTCTCCAAAGAGATGGAACAGTTAATTGCTAAGCTTAGGGAGCCTTAAGTGGTTTATATGGAGCCAAGACATTGGAAGATTGTGGAGGATATTTTAAAAAAATATCCTTATACTTTTTATGCCTTTGGATCACGTGCCAAAGGGACTCAAAAACGACTTTCTGATCTTGACTTATGCTTTAAAGAGTCTATTCCATTTAATGTTCAGGGACACATTGATGAAGACTTTGAAGAGTCTGACTTGCCTTTTAAGGTAGATTTACTTGATTGGCAGTTCATTTCACCAGAGTTTCGAGAAATTATAAAAAAGGATCTTATCCTTATACAGAAGGTTACACACCATGCCGATTGAAATCTTAATGCCTGCGCTTTCTCCGACTATGACAGAAGGAAACCTTGTAAAATGGCATAAACGCGAAGGAGACGCGGTTAAAGCAGGGGACGTCATTGCTGAAATTGAAACGGATAAAGCTACCATGGAAGTGGAAGCCGTGGATGAAGGTCGTTTGGGAAAAATTCTTGTTCCAGAAGGAACAGAACAGGTTAAAGTCAACCAAGTCATAGGTCTTCTCCTTGAAGAAGGAGAGGATGCATCCGCTTTAGACAAACTATCCTCTGCTCCTTTGCCGCAAAAAAAAGAAGAGCCCACTCCTGTTGTATCAGACAAAAAACAAGACCTTAAAGTGGTTCCTCAGCCAACTACCCCAGGATCACGCTCTTTTGCAAGCCCTCTTGCGCGTCGGATGGCAGAAGGCGCTCAGATTAACCTTCAATCTATTGCTGGATCTGGTCCGCGTGGACGTATCATTAAGGCGGATGTGGAAAAAGCCTTGGCCCAAGGCTCATCTATACCTATTCCGTCTTCGCTTTTGTCAGGATATGAACCTGCCTATGATATTATTCCCATATCAAATATACGGAAGGTTATCGCAAAACGCCTTATAGAAGCCAAGCAGACCGTTCCACACTTTTATCTAACAGTTGATTGTGAGATTGATAACCTCTTGAAAGTACGTGAGCAAATCAATGGGCGGGCAGAAGGAACCTATAAACTTTCTGTTAATGACTTTATCATTAAAGCGTGTGCTTTAGCTTTAAAGAAGGTACCAGAGGCCAATGCCTCCTGGATTAACGATCAAATTTATCAATATAAATCTGCCGATGTGTCTGTTGCCGTTGCCATTGATGGGGGGCTTATTACCCCTGTTGTCCGTCAAGCTGACACAAGGGGTCTCGTTGAAATCTCTAATGAGATGAAAGATCTTGCTTCTAAAGCACGAGCGGGAAAATTAAAGCCTGCAGAATTTCAGGGGGGAACCTTTAGCCTTTCAAATCTTGGCATGTATGGGGTCAAGGAATTTTCAGCAATCATAAATCCTCCCCAAGGATGTATTTTAGCTGTAGGGATGGGGGAAGAACGACCTGTTGTGAAAGCCGGCCTTTTAACGTCTGCTACGATAATGACGTGTACTCTTTCCGTTGACCATCGGGTAGTAGACGGAGCTGTCGGAGCCCATTTTCTAAAAGCTTTTAAAGAGCTCATTGAAAACCCTATGATAATGATTCTGTAAAAAAAGTTCCTTCTTTACCACGTTTTAACTTTTCTATGTGATAGTAGAGAGAAGACTATAAAAAGCAGGAGACTTATTTATGAAAAAACTTTCTCTTTTGTTTTTGCTGATAGGAGCTCTTTTAGCAAAGAGCGACGCTCATGCTGCCATTAATATAGACAACAAAACAAAACACGTTTTTACTGACATATATATACAGGTTACAGCGAACGCCAAGGTAAATCCTCCATATTTTGTGGCGTCGATTCCTGCAGGATACCAGTCTACCCCTACATCACAATTAGGCATTAACAGTAGTGCTCAATGGAACTTTAAAGGCATGCCAATTACAGTAACGACCGCGACTGGTCAAATACTATGCTCCACTAAGGCGTATTCATACGGCGCGGCGACTCCCACAATACATTTCACAAGTCAGAATAGCTGTTCCATAGACGATCAGGTTCCTTAAATCGAGCGATTCTTTAAACTAAGAGAATCTCCCTTTCTCACTACGCAAAGGAGTTCTAATCGCGTGGCTGAAAAAACAATTGAAGGGTATGTGGGAGAAAAAATTACAAAAGCAGCTGCGGACTTTACACGATAAGTCACTGGATTTGTAATTGGAGGAATACCCCCCCACCTGGATATATTGACCTTCTTGATACTTTTGTTGATGAAGTTAAATAACCACTTCATCACATGCCATAGGTTTCTTTTTTGTTCCTTTTCTCAAAAAAAGCACTGGAAATCTTTAAGGTAATGTATATAAAGAAAGAGAGTAAAATATCAAATTTGGTAGTGTTTTGAGTGAAACGTTAGATAGTTTTTTAGGCGGAAGGGTTAAACTTGTTCAACCTTCTGAAGGATATCGCGCTGGAATTGATCCTATTTTCTTGGCAGCCTGTATTAATCCCAAACCCCAAGAAAAGATCTTGGATGTTGGGGCTGGGGTAGGAACCGCCTCATTTGCTTTGGTTGTGCGTTGCCCTCATGCCAAGGTAACTGGCCTTGAAATTCAAGCAGACTTGGTAGAGTTAGCAGTGACGAATATCAAAACAAATCAGCTAACAGACCGAGTTGAGATAATAAAAGGAGATCTTCTTTCTCCACCCCCTGTTCTTAAACCGCATTCTTTCGATCAGGTTATAACAAATCCTCCTTACTATGAATACAGCCGAACTCAATCCTCACCTATCCCGGGCAAAGCACAAGCAAACACGGAAACCATAGATCTTGGAAAGTGGCTGAAGTGTTGTCTTAAGATGCTCAAGCCAAAAGGCACATTCACAATGATTCACCGGGCAGAGCGTTTGTCTGAGATTCTCTCTCATTTAGACAGCAAGGTCGGTAACCTTATCATTTATCCTCTTTGGGCGGGGCCTAGAAAACCGGCTCGACGCGTGATTATACAGGGTCGTAAGAATATGGGGGGTGAGCCACGTCTTGCTTTCGGCATGATGCTGCATGGAGGAGGTGAAAAGTATACTCCAGAAGCGGAAGAGATTTTGCGCTCAGCACAACCTCTTGTCCTTTAAAGAATAAGATTTTCATCAGGAAGTGCTGAGATTACCACAAAAGCGGTGGAATAGGGAGGTTCGTCAGAAAAAGAGACATGACTGCATCCTGTGTATCCAGAGGGAAGCCGAGACGCTAATTTCTCATAAGCTCTTCCATGAAAGTGAAGAGAAGGAGCGCCTGAAGGGGCGCGAGACACTTCAATATCTTTCCATCCAATCCCTCCCCTCATCCCAGTGCCTAAAGCTTTAGCAGCGGCTTCCTTTGCTGCAAATCGATTTGCATAAACGCGTGTCGGATGGGAGCTTGTGTTGGCATAAGCCTGTTCTTCTTTTGTAAATACCTTTTGAGTAAACCGCGCCCCATACTTTTGCAGAAGACAGTCAATACGCCTTATATCCACCAAATCAACCCCTATACCAATGATCATTCTCTCTCCACTGAAATAACACGTGACGACATACGGAGGGCTGCAATAATATTTTTTAAATGATCTAAATCTTTCACGTCTAAATCTATGCTAATTTCATAAAATTCAGGCGTTCTATTTTTAAATCTTAAGTTAATAATGTTCGCATTTTGGCGCGCTATATTGGTTGTTATAGCGGCAATGCTTCCAGGTTGATGAACAATCACCATTGAAATACGGGCGGCATGATGCTCTATGTCTTGAGAATCTTCATTCCAATTGACATCAATCCAACGCTCTGGTGTATCCATAAATCGATCAAGAGTTTTGCAAGTGGATGTATGTATGGTCACTCCTTTTCCTGTCATAACAATTCCTACAATATGATCTCCCGGCACAGGGTGGCAACATCCCGCAAAATGCACGGGCATTTCAGGTATTAACCCGGATATAGCAAAAGAGTCTTCTTTTGTTTTTTTAGGGGGCTCTGGCTTAAACAGGTCCCCTTTCGTACGAGGAGCAGCTTTATGTTCTGGATAAAGAAGACGAATCAGTTCTGTGGTTGTTTTTAATCCTTCTCCCAAATAAGCATAGACATCCTCTGTTGACTTTACGCCAAATGGTTCTATGGCCTTTTCAAGACTTTTTTCATCGAAGTCGAGATGCTCTTGTCGAAATGATTTTTGAAGCATGGTTTTGCCTGAATCAACAAACTGCTGGTGCATTCGCTGACGCACAAACCGACGAATACAGGCGCGTGCTTTTCCTGTTACGACAAAGCGCTCCCATGTGGGGGAGGGATGCTGGTTTTTCGAGGTGATGATTTCGACCTGATCTCCGTTTTCAAGCTCGGTTCGCAGAGGCATCATGCGCCCATTGATACGAACACTTGTACAATGGTCTCCTATATTGGAGTGCACCGCATAAGCAAAATCAATAGCTGTAGCCCCTCGCGGCAGGGTAATAAGATCTCCTTTAGGTGTAAAACAAAAGACTTGATCTTGAAACATTTCCAGCTTTGTATGTTCTAAGAACTCCTCAGGTCCTTCTGCATTGTCTAAGATATCGAGAAGTCCTCGAAGCCATCGATATTGATACCCATCGTGGGCAACGCCTTGTTTGTATTGCCAATGAGCAGCAACCCCTAACTCAGAGACCTCGTCCATTTCTTTGGTGCGGATCTGGATTTCGATGCGATATTGATTAGGGCCAATAACAGCCGTGTGGATTGATTGATAATTGTTTTGCTTAGGCGTGCTGATATAATCCTTAAAGCGGCCTGGAACAACAGGATAGGTGCTATGGATAACGCCTAAAGCCCGGTAGCAGTCAGGAATCGTATCCACCACAACCCGAAAGGCAATAATATCGGAGAGCTGCTCAAAAGTAATATTTTTTTGTTTCATCTTACGCCAGATGGAGCAAGGCATTTTTTCACGTCCCGCAACAAAAGCTTTGATGCCACTTTCTTCAAGAGTTTGCTTTAATTCATCAACGATGGGAGCCAGAAAATCCGCCCCTTGTTCTCGTAAAAATGTTAATCGCGCCACAATAGACTCATAGGCATCGGGATGAAGTTGTGCAAAGGCAAGATTTTGAAGTTCATCTTTGACCGCATGAAGACCTATACGCTCTGCAAGAGGAGCGTAAATTTCCATTGTTTCTTGAGCAATACGCAATCTTTTTGTTTCTGACTCTACAAAATGAAGAGTGCGCATATTATGAAGGCGATCTGCCAGTTTGATGAGAAGGACACGGATGTCCGAGGACATGGCAATGAGAAGTTTTCTAAAATTTTCTGCTTGTTTCGTTTTATCCGATTGAAATTCAATTTGAGAAAGCTTCGTCACCCCATCTACGAGAAAAGAAATTTCCTTTCCAAAGAGCGTTTCAATCTCATCGAGGGTGGCAACTGTGTCTTCAACGGTGTCATGGAGAAGGGCTGTAACAATGGTTGCCACATCAAGGCGCATGCCTACCAAAATGCCTGCAACTTCTAAAGGATGAGTGAAATAGAGGTCTCCGGAAGCACGTTCTTGTGTGCCGTGTGCCTTCATCGCAAAAATGTAAGCGCGATTTAGAAGATCTTCATCCGCATGAGGATCATAGGCTTTGACGGCTTCAACCAGCTCATATTGACGAATCATTTTTTAGTGTAGCAGTGCGGCGGTGTAACAGTGTAGCAGTAGCCAGAAAGAACCGAATTAATAGAGCACTTCTAATAAAGACTTTCTGAATACTACTACACCGCTATACTGAGTACTGATCACTCCTCCTCAGCAATATCTTCAAATAACTCTTCTTCATCATCACTCGTTTCTTCATCAAGAGCAAGCCCCTCGATTTCAAGTTGATGCGCGGGCTCTCCCGCATAGGAGTGTTCATCAGCCAAAAGCTCCAGAAATTCTTCTTCTGGTTCATCGCTCTGCAAATGCTTTTGCAACCCTTGGATCAAGATTTCTTGGAGATCATCAAGAGAAATAGTTTGTTCAGCAATTTCGCGCAACGCCACAACCGGATTTTTATCATTATTCCGATCAATGGTTAGCGGAGATCCTGCGGCAACTTGACGTCCTCTTTGGGAAGCAAGCAACACAAGGTCAAAGCGGTTAGGAACAACGCGAATGCAATCTTCAACAGTAACGCGGGCCATCTTTTGTCTCCGATTGTTGAGGTTAACCTTGGCGGGCTTTATACCGTGGGTTTAGCTTATTAATGACATAGATCCGCCCCTTGCGTCGAATAACACGGCAGTTCTTATCCCTTAATTTGATGGTCTTTAAAGAATTAACGATTTTCATGAATTAACTCATTTTCTAATACTTTGCTTAGTCCTAGGGGTTAGCCCCCTCTACACAAAAGACGAATCTTCTAGTAAATATGGATAGAACCTAGTCTAAAGAGGAGGTAAATGTCAAGAAAGAAAGCAGAGTCTGATTTTAAGGAAGTTCATGATGCAGGAAAGATTTAAAATTTTACGATAAGAGAGTTTGCACTTCATCCTAAAATCTCCTACTTCAGTGTTACACTTTAAGTTTGAAGGGGGAAGCTTTTCATTAATTTGTTTCTTAACCAAATGCGACAAGGAACTTCAACGGTTCGATAGGAAAAAATAGAAAAACTAATAGCACAAAACATAATTAAACATATTTTTAATGATGGGCTCAGAAAATTTATAAAAGTTAACTGCAAAATAAAAGAAATCACGTGATCATGTAAAAGATATAATGAATAACTAGCGTCTCCTAATTTGACAACCTTAGGCCTTTCCATAAAACGAGAAAAGGCACTTTGGTAACGTGCACAACAAAAAATAATAATAGTCAATGCTGGTGAGAGAGCCCAATTTGTATGAGAGAATTTCATAAACTCATGAAAACTTCCATAAGAGTTATTTGTAAAAATAAAACAATAAACTGCTATAAGATAAAGTATACTAATGAAAAGAAGAATGCGGCCAATTTTTTGTTCATTTTTTGATATAGGTTTGTTTTTAAGATATAGAACAGATGCAGCGGCACAGCAACCGCACGTAAATATAAAAATCCAAAAAATGGGAGAAAAATAAACTAGCCATCTAATAAAGCTATTACTGCCGCTAATGTAAAAATCAGCTGTTTGTCCAAATGTAGATGTGGAAAATTCATTGATAAAAGGCATGTATCTGAAAATAATATACATAGAAAAAATACATAGTAGCAAACTCGCAACCCCAAAGATCACGTAATACTTTATTGATTTTACCTTATTTAATAAAAAACAAACAAATGGATAAATTAAGTATAAAAAAACCTCAGTGCTAATTGACCATCCGGCAGAAAAATTTAAATTTTTATATAGATATACCAAACTCTCATTCCCAAGCACTTCGTAATTCCACGTTTGCGTAAGAGTGATGTAACGTATAAATCCACTTAATGATTTAATATCCAAAGCGCCATTGTTTGATGTTAGAATAATAATAGAGAATAAAATAATATAAAGAGGGTAAAGCCGAGCAAAGCGCGCAATTGCAAAATTTTTCCATCCCACACTTCCCTGTTTAGTGAGAGCTTCTGAATAAGTATAATGTATGACAAAACCACTCAATACAAAGAAGAGCGGCATCCCAATTCCAGAGAAGGAGACAATGTATGTAGACATTTGATCTACACCACGCCCAATAGTTCCTATTATCACATGAGGCATTAGAACGAAAAACGCTGCAAAAAACCGCAATCCAGTTAAGGCCGGAATATACTTATTGGCTTGATTCACTTTTTCACCTTTTTATAAAAAATTAAATTAGCTTATAAAGGTTTCTATAAAAAACATCAAGAGAAGATAAAATTAAAGGAAAATAGAAAAGACCTCAATTCCTTTTGTACAAAAGCATCCGATGTTTCGGAATCAGCTTGTTTGCAAGCTTTCCTGAACACCGTGTTGCTGTTACGCTTTTACCTAAACAATCCACTTTTCTCAGGCGAGGATCTTATGACGAAAATGATAGCGCATCTCTCCCATCGGGGTATTGTAGAAATTCAAGGGGACGACAAGGGCACTTTCCTGCAAGGACTGATCTCCAATGATATTAAGGAGGTCACACCGAACCATGCCATATATGCGGTCCTTTTAACGCCTCAAGGACGCTTCCTCTATGATTTTTTTATCAGTGAAAAGGATGGGTCGTATTTTTTAGAGGCAGAGGCCGCCCGTCTGGAGGATCTTTTAAAAAAGTTAAACCTTTATAAGTTACGGTCCCAGGTCATCCTGAAAATCCGGCCTGATTTGAAGGTGTCTGCCCTCTGGGGAGAAGGCGTGGCATCTTCTCTTGGATTAAAAGAAGAGAGCGGGAATGCGCGTGAAAGTGTTTTTATGGATCCCCGTCTTGTAGAGCTTGGCGCACGGGCTTTGGGAGAGATCGATCAACAAAGCTTTCAAGTGATGTCCGTGAAAGACTATGCTCATCACCGTCTAACTTTGGGCGTTCCCGAGGGAGGACAAGACTTAATTCCTGAAAAATCAATTCCTTTGGAATCAGGCCTTGATGAACTTCATGCCATTAGTTGGACAAAAGGGTGTTATATGGGGCAAGAGTTAACAGCACGCACAAAGTATCGCGGTCTTGTGCGAAAGCGTCTTTTCCCTGTTACCATAGAGGGAGACGCTCCGCTTTTTGGAACAGACATCCTTAAAAATGACACGTCTGTGGGGGAGATGCGCAGTCATTCTGGCACTCAAGGATTAGCTCTGTTACGCGTCGAGGCTCTTAAGGATCCTGGAGATTTTAGGAGCGAGACCTCCGTGTTGAAGCCTTATATTCCCTTTTGGATGCGCGTTGAAGACCCTGTGTGATCGAGGGCCACAAACTCTGTAAAAGCACCGGGGAGAAGCTGGTCCATAGAAACTCTACTATACCCTTCTGACCCCTTATAAATAATCACAGTTTCAGGCGTGCTAAATTCTTGAATGACCTGACGACACGCCCCACAAGGAGTGCAGGGAATATCTGCTTTTGTGGTAACAACTATAGCCTTAATCTTTGCTTTTGGCCCCTTATCCGCAACCATTTTAAAAATGGCCGTCCTTTCTCCGCAATTCGTTAGACCATAGGAAATATTTTCCACATTACACCCCGTGAAAAAATCTCCCGTCTCTGTCAGAATAGCAGCACCCACAGCAAATTTTGAATAGGGAACATAAGCTCTTTCCTGCGCTTCTTTTGCAAGGGCTATGAGTTTTTGTTCAATGTCTTTTGAGATCATGCTGAGTCCTTTCTGAGTTTAACATTTTTATAGCAAAGATCTCAGACGCTGTCTTCATGAACTAAGCCCAAGCTCACTCCTTAATGCCTGGGTGACTTTGTTATCTCTTTGGACAATATTTCTTAAGATATAAGGGAGCTATTTTTTCAAGAGCTTCTGGGGTAATGCCAAGGTCTTTAATTGTCAAAGAGGAAGAAGAAACAACATTATCTGTTTTTAAAAGCTCTACTTGATCAGGGGTGAGAGGTGAATTTGGTAAAAACTGAGCGAACGTTGCCATCCCTTTCGCTAAGCCAAAAGGGATGGGCATTAAAAATCTTTTGCGATGAATTGTCTTCAAAAGAAACTCTAAGATACGTTTAAATGTATAAACGGTGTTTCCTCCAAGCTCATAGGTCTGTCTGTGAGAGATGAGAGATGCTTTCAAAAAACATCTGGCAACATCTCTCACATAAATAGGTTGAAAGCGAGTTTTTCCTCCTCCAATCAAGGGGAGAATGGGAGATATTAAGGCCATGTTTGCAAACCGATTCAAAAAAGCATCTCCAGGACCAAAGATTACACTAGGTCTAAAAATGGTTGCAGTGGGAAAATGGTGTAGGACTGCTGCTTCTCCTTTTGCTTTAGTTGATGCATAAAGAGAGCGAGAATTTTTATCAGCGCCCAAGGCTGACATATGGAGAAGAGTTGGCACACCTAACGCCGACGCTTTTTCTGCAACACGACGAGCGCCTTCTACGTGAAGAGCTTCAAACGTTTGGGATCCTTTTTCAGCCAAAAGTCCAACAAGATTGATTACAACATCTGCCCCTTGAATGGCGGGGGAGATATTTTCTAAAATAGACCCTTGCATGAAGGTGATTTGCCCAGAGGGTCCCAAAGATTCTAACAAAGGGGCTTTTGCAGGATTTCGTGCAACAACACGTATAAAATTGCCTTCTTTGACAAACTCTTTTACAAGAGATTGCCCAACAAACCCAGATCCCCCAAAAATTGTAATGGTGCGCACGGTAACACCTCTTTTTTTTACATTATCACAGAAAAAAGAGAGAAAAATTATAAGATATTAGGTGTTTAGTCCCAGGGTGTGATGATTTGGATTAACAATAAAGCGATTTGGCTCTGACTGCCACATTTTTATAATAAATTCATAGGGTGTAAGTCCTCTAAGCGTTTTAAGACGCTTAGCAAAGTTATAGGCATTAACG
>JACPNY010000068.1 GCA_016185255.1 Pseudomonadota bacterium | reverse complement strand
GGCCTGAGTTCTGGGACAATTATAATACTCTTTGTGCTAAAGACGATAGCTTTAGAGTTTTTCCCCTGTCTAATTGGACTGAGATTGATATCTGGAGATACATTCAACAAGAAAACATTCCGGTAGTCCCTCTATATTTTTCAAAGGAAAGGCCTGTTATTAAAGAAGATAACAAAATCATTATGATCGATGATGAGCGACTTCCCGTAGATGACAAAAAAGTTGAAAAATTAAATGTTCGGTTTAGAACTTTAGGATGCTATCCCCTTACTCAAGCGATCGAATCAAACGCGTCAACTGTTAGCGAGATTATCCAGGAAATAAGTGAAGATAAGCAGTCTGAGCGTCATGGTCGTTTGATCGACCATGACGAGGATAGTGGGCTTGAGCAAAAGAAAAAGGAAGGGTATTTTTAAAATGGCCCTCAAAGCTAAGCAAAAAATTCAGGACGTTAATACGTCCCTTGCTAAGGATAAAGTTGATTGTTTACAAATTGTTACTTGTGGAAGTGTTGATTCAGGGAAAAGCACTCTTATGGGTCGGTTGTTGTTTGATTCTCAGCTAGTCTATGATGATCAACTTGATGCTCTTCAAAAAGATACTAAAAAATATTCTTCTCTCTCAGGAGAGGAAAACATGGATTTTAGTTTGCTTTTGGATGGATTGAAGGATGAAAGAGAGCAAGGCATAACCATAGATTTAGCCTATCGCTTTTTTCAAATATCAGGCAGACGTTTTATAATAGCGGATGCCCCAGGTCACGAACAATACACGAAAAATATGGCTGCAGGAGCGTCAAATAGTTCCTTAGGAATTATTGTCGTGGATTCAGAAAAGGGGATACTTCCTCAAACGAGGAGGCACACCTATATTCTCTACTTAATGGGTGTGCGCCATTTTGTTCTTTGCGTAAATAAAATGGACCTTGTGAATTATTCAGAGACTGTTTTTAAGAAAATTTGCGCTGACTACGAACAAATAATACAATCTTTCAAACAACACACTCATAAGATTGTTCTCCGTGGCATTCCTCTATCTGCGGCTAAGGGTGATAACGTTGTCTACAAAAGCAGTGCGATGGATTGGTACAAGGGTGATTCTGTCTTGTCTTACCTCAAAAGTGTAAATGCTGATACCACCATGAAACATGATGATTTTATGATGCAAGTACAACTTGTCAGCAAACCACAATCAACAGTTCGTTGTTATATGGGGACGGTTTCGGAGGGAAAAATAAGCGTTGGAGAGAAAGTTAAAATTTTACCAGGTGGTCAAGAAAGTAGAATCAAAGAAATCATTAAATTTGATGCCCAAAACATCCAACACGCTTTGCAAGGTGACGCTACAGCCTTGACCCTTGAGGATGACATTGACATTGTTCGGGGTGATTTAATAATTAGCGAAAATAATCCACTGAAGATGGCAGATCATTTTCGTGTTAATTTATTATGTATTGATGAGGCTCAGCTCTATTCATCGCGATCTTACCTTTTTAAATTCAACCATAAAATTTTAACTGGCACTCTCGCTGATATTAAAGAAAAATATAAACTAGATTCATTGTATCGAAGTAAAAACAATGCTCTCAATTTAAATGAATTTGGAAGTTGTGACATTTTTTTAAATCAAAAAATTCCCTTTAAGCTCTATGAAGACAATAAAACGTTTGGATCTTTTTTAGTTATTGATCGTATTTCGAAAAAAACCATTGGTGTTGGAATGATTTTATTCGATCTTGCGCGGTCTCATACCATAATTCGCAGTGAATTATCTGTTTCAAAGAAATTAAGATCTCAAATTAAAGCTCAAAAACCGTGTGTTTTATGGTTCACAGGACTCTCTGGATCCGGCAAAACAACCCTAGCTAATTTAGTGGAAGGAAAACTATTCGATAAGGGCTACCATACATATCTTATTGATGGAGACAACTTGCGCAAAGAACTAAGCGCAGATTTGGGCTTTACAATGGGTGATCGCATCGAAAATATGCGGCGTATTGGGTATCTGTCAAAATATTTTGTCGAGGCTGGGTTAATAACTCTTGTCTCAACCATATCTCCTTTTCGCAATGAACGAGAAAACAACAGAGAGCTTTTTGAACCAGACGAGTTCATAGAAATATACGTCAATGCTTCCCTTGAAACATGTATAAAAAGGGATCCAAAGGCTATTTATTCGAAACATAAACTAGGCAATATCCCAGATATGACAGGGATGGAATCTTCTTATGAGCCTCCCCTTAACCCTGAAATTATAGTCGATACGGAAAATGCTAGTGCAGAAACCCTTGCTGATAAAATTGTAAATTATTTACTAACTTTTCAAGGACAAAAATGAAGAGGTCAAATTTACCCATTGCTTTTAGCAATGACTCTTAATTTTTCTTGATTTTTTCAGAAAAGTCGATGACTTTTGCTGTCAGAAAGAAAACTCAAGCACAAGGGCACTATGACTCTCCATCAAACAGACGTCGCCATTATTGGAGCAGGGCCCGTGGGGCTTTTTTCTATTTTCGAATGCGGCATGATGCGCTTAAAATGCCATGTCATTGATACCCTCGAGATGGTAGGGGGACAATGTACGGCCCTTTACCCTGAAAAGCCCATTTATGATATTCCTGGCTTTCCTAAAATTCTAGCGGCCGACCTTATTAAAAATCTCAAAGCTCAAGCTGACCCCTTTGAGCCCGTCTATCATTTAAACCAACAGGTCACCCACCTTGAAAAAAAAGCTGAGGGGCGTTGGCGACTTGAAACCTCTACGGGAACGGTTCTGGAGGCAAAAGCCATTCTGATTGCAGCGGGTGTTGGTGCTTTTGGCCCCAATCGCCCTCCCCTGGAAGGCCTCGAGGCTTTTGAAGGCAAAAGTGTTTTTTATTATGTAAAAAACAGAGAGGATTTCCGGGGAAAACATCTTGTCATCGCCGGAGGTGGCGACTCCGCTGTGGATTGGGCCATCTCTCTTTCAGAAATCGCAAAGAAAGTGACGGTTGTCCACAGACGTCCCAAATTTAGGGCTGCTCCTGAAAGCGAGGCCAAACTTAACAAACTTGCAAAAGAAGGCGTCCTTGATCTTGCGATTCCTTTTCAGTTGGAAGGTCTTTCGGGGAGTAATGGACTCCTTAAGGCAGTCATCTTAAAGTCTTTGGAAGGGGAGTTAAGAGAAGTCCCTGCAGACGCTCTTCTTCCCTTTTACGGCCTGGCCATGAACCTAGGGCCCATCGCTCATTGGGGACTTCAGCTGAACACGACACACGTTATGGTGACTCCTGAAGATTGTGCCACAACTGTACCTGGAATTTTTGCCATTGGAGATATTGCCACATATCCCCATAAGCTTAAATTGATTTTGACAGGGTTTGCAGAAGCGGCGCAAGCGGCTCAGGCTATTTGGACACTCGTCCACCCTGGAGAATCCCATCACTTTGAATATTCTACCACGAGCGGTGTGCCGGGTTTATAAGTCTTTTTAAGCGCTCACTTGTTCAAGAGAGTCTTCCTCTTCCTGAGGTTCATCTTCAAGCAAGAGTTTTGGCAAGATGCACGTAACTTGAGTTCCTTTATCGATTTCTGAAGACAAGTGGACACGACCTCCGTGAAGTTCAATGATGTTTTTCACAAGAGATAACCCAAGACCTGCTCCAGTGTGAAGGTCTCCTTTGCCTCGCTCAAATTTTTCAAATATACGCGGCTGATCTTCATGGGAAATTCCTACCCCTGTATCACTTACTGAAATTTCCAGCTCGTCCTTATTAATTTTTGCGTCAACGGTAATTTGTCCCTCAGGCGGGGTAAATTTAATGGCATTGCTTAACAAGTTAAAGAGCGCTTGTTTGAGGCGTCGTTCGTCAACGATCCACTCCTGCACATTCTTATCATGTTTGTGCGTAAGGTGCTGTCGATTGGTTGCTGCTCTTTTAGATACAAGCTTAACAACATCTTTCAGCAAGGACGGAATGGCAACTGGGCTGGGTTGAAGCGTTAAATAGCCGGCTTCAATAGAAGCTAAATCTAGAATGTCGTTGACCAGATGCAATAATTTATTAGAAGAGTCCAACACCCCATTAACATAGTCCGTCTGTCGTTCGTTAAGATCTCCAAAGTATTGCCGAGAGAGAATTTCCGTAAATCCAATGATTGTTGTAAGAGGAGACCTTAGCTCATAGGACACATTTGCGATAAACTCAGATTTAAGGTAGTCGGCTGTTTCAAGCGCTTCATTTTTCTCTTGTAAAGCTTGTTGAACGAGAGAGGTGTCTGTCGCATCTGTATAACTTAAAAGATGATCTCCATTGGGAAGAGGGACATACCCAAAATCAACAACTGTTCCATCTTTCCTTGAAAGCTGCCCTGTTTTTGGAACACGATCTGTAAAGTTCTCCATGATCTGGGCTTTAAAAGATTCCCAGGCCTCAGCATCATAATCAAAGAAATCTTTCATTTTTTCAATGATATACGTGAGATGTTGCCCAGGTTTTATCTCTTCTTCCTCAAAGTTCCAGAGATGCACAAAACTAGGATTGAAAATTTTAAGACGACTATCACTTCCTATCACAATGACGCCTTCAAAAAGATTATCAAGAGTGGTTTGATAAGCGTCCAAAAGTGTCTTGTTTTTCCTTTCAAGAGCTAAGTAGTCAGTCACATCTTCAAACATAAACAAGAGTCCACCGAGCGGATGAGGGGCGCTAAAGATGCGTAAGGTGCGTTCATCCGGCAAATGCATGAGATGTTCTTGAGGGTCGACTTGCTCTTTAAGTTGGAGGAGACGCCACTTTTTATACGCGGGAAAATCTGCATATTCTTCTAATTGACGTCGATGGCGCAGCTCTTCAAGGACTTCATCGAGGCGGGGTTTTGTTTTAAGAAACTCTTCGTCAAATGTATGTAGATTCACATAAGCCTGGTTATAATATTGAAGGGTTCCTTCAGCATCATAAACGGCAATAGCCGTTGATAGATGATCAAGAACCGTATCATGCGCATTCATAAGACGTTTAATTTCTACATTGGCTTCATTCAGCTCTGTTATGTCGTAAGCAATGCCTAAGGTACCCCCATCTTGAGGATCTGGCATCTCGCAAATACGAAAATGTCGCCTTTCTCCATCAGCAATAGCAGGACTTTCAAGAATATGAAGCTCATGGGTGTGGAGAGCTTTGCGCGCAAGTGTTTTTGCTAAGCGAGGCTGAATCAATTCAATGCTTTCCTCACAAACCTTTCTGGGAAGATCTTGAACAGCCGTTGCATAAGCAAAATTGCAATAGGTAATCTTTTGATGTTCATCACGGTGCCAAGCAAGAACGGGCAGTGAATCGAGAGTGTCTTGTAGCTTTTTAAGAAGCTCCTCATTTTTCTGCATCACCTCGAGTTGAATATGCTCTTGATGCGCTGCATCCGTAATATTATTGAGTAAAAGGACAATTTTTCCCTCAAAAGCTGCTCCCTTAAGGGTATAAGCTGCTTTACTTCCCCGTGCGTCGACCCTCAGTTGAAAGGGCAAATTCTCATGAAGTAATCTTGCAAGAGGAGTCTGAACTTTTATAAGAGAGTCGGGATGCAAAAAAGCTTTAAAAGCGACAAGAGAATCCGCTGGAAAATAAGGAGAGTGATCAATAATTTGATCTCCTTCACAGATGGCCCATTCTTCTCCTTGGGTTAAGAGAAGCTTTCTTAGGAGGTGCGCGGAACTCCGGACCTTAAGCCATAAAATACAAAATACGCTTGCAAGAATAAGAAAAAAAGAAGGCCAGGAAAAGGCTGCAAAAAAGCCACCTGCCCAACAGATAGAGGGCACGGCCCCTATAAATAAAAACAAGGCTATATTTTTTATTAAATTTTTGAAAGCCTCCATACCTTAATATTAGGCATAAAACTTGTTTTTCACAAGAGAGTCTTTGCAATCTTTATTGCGAATCTTGCTTTAAAACGTAGGGCCATAAGTCATGGAGGACACGCGTGTAGAGGTCGCGTTTAAAAGGAATAATGAGCTCCAAAACTTCTTCTTTTTCCACCCATTTCCACGTCCGAAATTCAGGATGGTAGGTGTGAATATTAATGTCTGCATCTTTTCCTCGAAAACGTAAGGCATACCAGATTTGCTTTTGGCCTTTAAATTTGCCGTTCCACAAACGCTCTGCAAGAGGCTTTGGCAAATCGTACTTGTACCATATTTTTGATTTAACAATGATTTCAACATTGCGAGTTCCAATTTCTTCTTGGAGTTCACGTAGCATGGCTTGATCCGTATCTTCATGAGGGCCAATGCCGCCTTGTGGCATTTGCCACGCAGGCTCTTTGTTATCGAAACGTTGACCTACAAAAACCTTGTTTTCACCATTGATCAACATCATTCCAACGGCAGGGCGATACAATGGATCTCCGAAATCATCTGACATTATGTCAACTTCCTCTACTTTATCTCTCCCAGAGGGGCATAAACGATCTCTTGGGAAGAAAAGAGGACGCTAAAAGCCATCCTTACTTGTTTAAATAAATCTAAAAAAGCAGTTAACGTACTAACTTCAGGGAAAAAACCTTCTTCTTTATCTTCAAAGAGAGAGATAATCGTTTCAAGAAAAGTAGGGTGCTGAGGATAAACCTCAACGCGCGCTTCTTCAGGAAGCCTTCCTTCTTTTTTTGCAAGAGCAAGAGCTGTTTGAAACCCGCCGAGTTGATCGACAAGACCCAAGGCTATGGCCTGTTCCCCTGTCCACACACGCCCCCGGGCTACTTTTTCCACCTGAAGAGGATCCATGTTTCGATCTTTTGCAACATGACGTGTAAAAGCGTCATACATCTGATCTATCCACGCATTAAGCTTCAACCATTGCTCTGGTGTATAAGAGCCATTTAAACTCCACATGCTTGCGTTCTCACTGGTAGACACGTGATCCCAGCTAATCCCTAATTTTTCAAAAAGATCTGTTAACACAAACTTGCCTCCCATAACACCAATAGAGCCTGTTAGTGTTGCAGGGTGGGCCACAATTTTAGATCCTGCTACAGAAATCCAATACCCTCCTGAGGCGGCGGCATCGCTCATGGAAATAATGACAGGTTTTTTCGCATATTCCTGAGCATAGTGAATCATATTATAAATCGTCTCAGAGGCGATGGGGGACCCTCCATCTGAGTTAATGCGATAAACAATTGCTTTGACATCAGGGTCTGCAAGGGCAGCTTGAAAAGCTTTACACGTTGCATCTGCACTTATCCCTACTCCTCCTAGAGAAGAGCTCCCTCCTTCTCTTTGAATCACGCCTGACCCAAAGATCAAGGCAACTTTGCCCCCTTTCTCTTCCTGGACAAGGGTATTGAGATAAGACCTTACTCCTGTAAAAGAAACAGATCCTCCCAGTTTTTCTTGAACTGCAGGTTTAAGATTTTGATAAAAATCAATTTGATCAATCAATTTTGCAGCATATGCTTCTTGTGCAAGGTAAGGGCCATTGTTGATGAGATCACGCACCTGATCGTGAGGCAGTTTTCGGTCCTTTGCGATGCCGTCGACGACTTGATCAAGAATTGAATCTACAATAGCTTTTTTAGCTTCGCGAGAAGGCTCGGAAAAGTCATCACGTGTGAACATTTCAGCACAAGACTTATATTCTTTTTTCTGAATGAGCTCAGGCTTAACGCCTAATTTTTCAAGAGCCCCTTTTGCAAAGGAAGTTTCAATTTTAAGTCCTGTCAGGTTAACGGCCCCTACGGGTTGAAGCCAAATTTCGTCACATGCTGTTGCTAAATAATAAAGATTTGTTCCTGAGGACATCTCTCCAAAAGAATCCGTATGACACCAACTTGGCTTTCCTGCTTTTCGAAAAGCCAAAAGAGCCTCTCGGACCTCTTGAATTTGAGCCATTCCTAAGTCTGAGCCTCCTAAACGCACAAGAAGCCCTCTTATTTTTGGGTCTTGGGCAGCTTGATGAAGGGCACGGATCAGGTCATAGAGAGATGTATCTTGCCCTAACAGAAAAGAGTGAAGTCCTTTTGAATTTGTATGCTCCACATAAGACCCATTCAAGGTCAGGGTCAGGACAGAATCTTGGGCTAAAGGCTTTGGAGACGGGGTAAGGAAATTAAAATAAACCACAAGACTAAGGGATACAAGGACAAATCCTACAAATGCACAGACCCAAAAGAATGTGCGAAAGAGAAACTTAAAAAAGGTTCGGATCATTCCTGCCCATTTCCTGCAACAGTAATATCAGGCGCATCAACGGCCTTCATACCAACCACATGGTATCCTGAATCCACATGAAGAACTTCCCCTGTGACGCCACTGCTAAGATCACTCAAAAGGTAAAGGGCTGATTTTCCTACATCTTCAATAGATGTGTTCCGCTTTAAGGGGGCATTATACTGGTTCCATTTCAAGATATAGCGAAAATCACCAATCCCAGACGCTGCAAGGGTTTTTATAGGGCCTGCAGAGATTGCATTGACGCGTATGTTATCGCCCCCTAAATCAACCGCTAAATATCGGACGCTGGCTTCAAGAGCCGCTTTTACGAGACCCATTACATTATAGTGCGGCATCACTTTTTCGGCTCCATAATAGGTAAGGGTCAAAAGGCTTCCGCCCTTTGTCATCATGGGCGTTGCATGACGCGCCACTTCTGTGAAGGAATAACAAGAAATATCCATAGAATTTAGGAAGTTCTTACGGCTTGTGTTGACGTATTTCCCTTTAAGTTCTTCTTTATCAGAAAACCCAATCGCATGCACAACAAAGTCAAGGGTATCCCAATGTTTTTGAAGGTGACGAAATGTTTCTTCAACACCATTTTCTAGACTTACATCACACGGAATGACAAGAGATGACCCGACGGAGGCCGCCAAGGGCTCAACGCGTTTCTGCAAGGCTTCTCCTTGAAAAGTAAAGGCAAGCTCTGCTCCATGATCTGCAAGTGCTTTCGCAATCCCCCACGCAATAGAATGATTGTTAGCGACTCCCATAATAAGGCCACGTTTGCCGGCCATTAAGGATGATTCCATGATAAAAATATCTCCCATATTGAAAAGGTTGCCTTAAAATAGGCGCGCCAGGTTATGAGGTCAAGAAGATTGAGAGGATTTTCCTGGATTAGAAGAAACAAGCTATTCCTCAACACGGAACAATCTCTACTTTACTGATTGCTCTTTTGCTTAAGAACGTTAAAACTGGTTGACCTCGCCAGCCATGCGTCTAAAAACCTCTTCCCAGCTTTTGCCATAGGGATAAAAATCATCCCTTTGTTCACTTTCCCATTTCTTTCGCATCTCGGGGGTGTCTATTTTAAAGTCAGGGCGGTATTTTATGGAAATTTCTCGTAAATCCTGGTGAAGCTCAGCTGTGGAGGGACGCCCCCAATACCAGTACCCATTATAAATCTTATAAATTTTCAATCCTGGTTCTAAAACAAATGTGTGAGGAATCATTGGCCTATGTAGCGCATCTGTATACTCTTCAATATCGAGGTCTTTTAGAATGATTTTCTCCTCATCATATAAAAAGGGCCAATGGGCTCCTACACCTAGGCGAAGATCATTAATTAAGATGAAATTATCACAATTAATGGTGACAATTCGGGTGAAGCCAACGTCACATTGGGAGGAAAATTTAACCAATTGATGCAATTGTTGCCGATCTTTTGGACAATATATTCCCCTGCCAAGCATGAGAATCATGGGATCATTTCCCTGAAGAAGGGACAATTTTCGCTTTATATTTGTGTGATCTGGGAGCTCATAATCAGGAAGTATGGCTCCTACTTGTATATCCTTACGCATCCTTGGCCTCCTCAACTTATAATTTTTCCCATTATGGTATCACTGTTTCTGATAGGTTGGAAGTACGGCTCGCATCCCTTTCAGGGCCTACGCATGAAAACTTTCAATCCTTTCGTAGGTGTTTAGTCCCAAAGTGTGATGGTTAATATCGTCTTTGGTATCACCGGAGATGTCAGAGGTTTCAGGGGTGAAAATCAAAAAGGGTATCAAGGTGATTTTTGAAAGGCAGTTTTTTTCCGGCTATATCCTGATGAAAATGCAGCTGACGGATGAAGCCACACTGCCTATCTTATTCTTGACTTCGGAGAACAGACATAAGACGCTTTAAGTTTAAAAAGGGATAAAGGGAGAAACTCATGAAAATCCTAAATTCAAAGCTCAAAACACTTTCTTTTTTGGGAGCTTTTTTTATGTCTTCTGGTTTACTAGCTGCTGAAGATATTACCTATGATCATTTTTATAAAACAACCGACCCAACGTTGGTAAAGGAGAAAAAAGCTGTTGCACTTGTGAATAATGCCATTGCCTATTATCAAAAGCATGGTTTAGAAGCAGCTCTTGAAACTTTTAAAAATAGAAATGGTCCTTTTTGTATAAAGCATTCCCATGGATACTCTGGTCTAGATGTTGGAACCATAGAGGGTGTAATTTTAGCATCCTGTAAAAATCAGGGGTTAATTGGAAAGAACATAAGTGCTTGGAGAAGTCCTGATGGAACTTTACAAAGTCAGTTACTCATTGAATCCGTTAAACAGAATCCTCAAGGGGTTATCATTGGACCAACACTTTCAAATTTTAACCCTTCTACCGGTAAACCAGCGGCTAGACGATGCGTTGCCAGAGAAATAAATGGCCTTATATTTTCAACCCCCATTTATGTTCAAGCGCCACTGCACACGGATATCGTTGCTATAGAGGATATGAAGGCTGCACAAGATCCAAAAAATGCCCTACCTGTAGTGTATAAGTTCAGATAGAAGTGAGACTGAAGAGGGATGAGCTGAGCTTGATATTGTGATCTCTATGTCCTTCCTCCCAAAAGATCTCAGTATAATGGCGATGTTGAAAGGGGAAATCATACCTTCAGAGAGGAATTTTATGCCAGACGAGATATGCTCGCTGACTCAGCCAGAGCCATCAACTTTGAACTTCATAAATACAACTCTTACAGACCTCATGCGAACTTGAATATGCTCACTCCTTTAAGCTATATTCAATCATCTTTCCCAGAGGCCTCGTGAGTCTCATTTCATATGAACCTATACCGGCAAGCAAGTTATACCTTGCAGTTTTCAAAATTTGTGCTTACATGAGAAAGGAGAGTTGCTGTGAGATGCGTTAAGCGTGTATTTCCCTGGGGCCGATAAGATCCTAAAGGGCGCTGTTCCTGTCTTAATCCGTGGATTTTGGCATATGGCACCCACCTGCATACGCGGGCCACACGAGGATTCCTATCGCTGACGGTTTTGACGGCACTCTCTTTTTTTATACAAAGAGCCCCTCATGAGCGTTTCTAAAAAGCAAGCATTGCGCGCCATTATGAAAGAAAAGCGAGAAGTGCTCTTTCAAAAGCATCCTGAGGCGGGTGAAAAAATTGCGGCCCTCTTTTTTAATTTTTTTGATCTTCCCCCTCACATTATTATCGGCGCCTATTGGCCTATAGGGAGTGAGCTCGACATACGGCCTCTCCTCAATAAACTGATTGATAGAGGATTTGCCTGCGCTCTTCCGTGTATAGAACAAGAAGGGCTTCTTTTTCGATTGTGGAACCCTTCCCTTAGGCTTGTAAAAGGAAAGTTTTACCTCTGGGAACCTCCCGTAAGTTGTTCCACCGCCATCCCAGATGTTCTTCTGGTTCCTCTTTTAGCCTTTGATAAGACTGGTCATCGACTGGGTTATGGCCAAGGTCATTATGACCGCTATCTTCATCACCATAAACCCCTCACCCTTGGTGTTGGATTTAAAGGACAAGAAGTCGAAAAAATTGCCCATCAATCCCATGACGTTCCCTTAGATTTTATTGTGACAGAGGAAGAGGTACGGGCTTCTAAAAAATCTGTTGAATCAAATTTGGACTATTAATCATAAAAAGACCGGGATGTAAGTCCACGTTCGAGTCTATCTTTGACAAAACCACGCGCGTCTTAATCCCTTGAGGATCAACAACGCTCCATTCTTTAAGGGAAATAGGGTTGTTGGCAAACACAAGAGATATATATCCCGCATCCGGATCTTCTTTGCGGATAAGAGAAATCTCTGTGGCGTTTCCTTTGGGAATAATACTGGTAATGGCCACATCTCCACTAAATTGAATGTAAGGACGCAGAATGAAGGCAGCTGGTGTGTTGTCTAAGGAAACATAACTTGTCTCGTCTGCTTCCTTATCATAAGTTACAAGCCATTTGCCATCCGCTACAATTAAAAGAGAAGAAGGTGGGTTATAATCAAGGCGCATTTTCCCAGGACGAGAGATTTGGATAGTTCCCGTGACGCTTTGCCCCTTGCTGTTGGTTTGAGTAAACTCTCCTGAAAGAGTTTTAAGCTCATTGAGATAATTTTCATACTTTTGAGTCTCAGGAATAGCCCAAGCCCCTTTAGAGATTCCTATAATAATCAACACCAGTGTCATCCCGAATTTATTTCGGGATCTCATGCCATTAAGATCCTGAAACAAGTTCAGGATGACAGTTTCTATATACTTCATGCGACCTCCTGAGATCCTCTGCTAAGAACTTCTCGTTTACCTACATGGTTGGGGGCACTTACGATGCCGTCCTCTTCCATTTTCTCGATTAAACGGGCTGCTCGATTATACCCTATTTTCAAGTACCGTTGCACAAAACTTGTGGAGGCTTTGTGTTCTCGATAAACAAGGGCCAGAGCTTGTTGATAAAGTTCATCTTCTTCCTCCACATCCTCGCCTCCAAAGTTGAACTCTGGGGAAGACATGTCAATGGTAATATCTTCTATATAGGAAGGATTGCTTTGAGATTTCAAAAATTGGACCACTTTTTCTACATCCCCATCCCCCACATAAGGACCATGAACACGAGAAATGCGTCCGCCCGTTGCCATATACAGCATATCCCCTTGACCAAGAAGCTGTTCTGCCCCTTGTTCTCCCAAAATGGTACGGCTATCAATTTTTGACGTGACTTGAAAGCTAATGCGAGTGGGAAAGTTTGCTTTGATCGTTCCTGTAATAACGTCAACGGAAGGTCGTTGGGTTGCCATAATCAAGTGAATCCCTGCGGCACGGGCCATTTGAGCCAAGCGCTGAACGGCTGATTCAATTTCTTTTCCCGCAACCAGCATTAAGTCTGCCATTTCATCCACAACCACGACAATAAAGGGCAAAGGTTCCATAGGGAGCGGCTGCTCTTCGAAAATGGGCTTTCCCGTTTCAGGATCAAATCCTGTTTGGACGCGACGGGAAATAACTTCTCCATTTGCTTTCGCCTCAAGGATACGTTGGTTGTATCCTTCAATATTTCGGACAGAAAGCTTAGACATGGCTTGGTATCGGCTTTCCATCTCTCGCACAACCCAGCGAAGGGCCACAACTGCTTTTTTAGGGTCCGTCACCACAGGGGACAAAAGATGCGGGATGCCATCATAAACGGAAAGCTCCAGCATCTTAGGGTCAATCATAATAAACTTACATCGCTCAGGAGGAAGATGATAAATCAAAGATAAGATCATGGCATTTACCGCAACGGATTTTCCCGATCCCGTCGTTCCTGCAACTAATAAGTGGGGCATACGAGTTAAGTCCGCCATAATGGGAGCCCCACTAATATCTTTTCCTAAAACAAGGGTTAGGTGAGACTTGGATTTTTCATACTCCTCCGTTGATAGAAGGTCTCTTAAATGAACGGTCTCTCTGTGTTTATTAGGAAGCTCAATGCCAATCACATTTTTCCCAGGGACAACAGCCACACGCGCTGAAACGGCGCTCATGGAGCGCGCGATATCATCAGCAAGGGCAACCACACGAGAAGACTTCAGCCCAGGAGCAGGCTCAAGCTCATAAAGGGTGACAACAGGACCGGGTTTAACATTGACAATTTCTCCCCGCACTCCGTAGTCATTAAGAACAGCCTCAAGAGCTTCTGCGTTTTCTTGAAGAGTATCTTCGTCAATAACAAGTTTTTGATTGAACTCTTTGGACAGAAATAAAAGGTCAAGCGGGGGAAGCAGATGTTGCGTCTCTTCATAGGATGTCTTGGGTTGAGGAGCGGCCTTTTCTGTTGGTTTTTGGGTCTGAGGTTTTACGTAGTCCATCAACCGAAGAGCGGTATTTTGTGGGATCTCCTTTGGGGTTTTCTCAAAAGAAGGAGAGGACATCTGCTGAAGCGGTTTTGAAGGAGTCTTTTGTCTTTTTGGAAAAAGAGAATAAGCCAATCTCACATGAGAAAATTTAAGGCCATTTGCCCATAAAAGAAGAGGAAAGCTTACGGTTAAAAAGAGAAGCGTAAGATGTAAAGGAGCCACAGGGATGTGGTTAAGGTTTTGAAAAAGAAGATACCCAAAAGCCCCTCCTTTGCCCCAAAAAGAAAGCCCAACAATAAGAAAAAGAAAGCCGACAATAAAAAGGAAGCTGCGCAAAAGAAGGGAGTTTCCTTTTGGATGCTTAAACAGAAAGAAACCTGTGGTCCCCGAAAAAAAAGCCAATACATAGCTGCTAAGGCCAAAGAATTGGAAAAAAAGATCGCTTAAGGTCGCCCCAAATCCTCCTAAAAGATTTTGAACCTCGCTATCTACAGCAAGATTCCAAGAGGGATCGGACGGCGTATGGGTGAGAAGGGAGCCTGCCAGCGTACAAGAAAAAATAAAGAGACTCAGACCAAAAAGCTCATAAAGGCGGCCCCTGATAAAAGAAGAAATTGAATTTTTCAACCTCACGACGCCTAATCCTTCTTATCATTTTTAAAACAAAGTTACGCTTATAGAATGCAGTGTGCAAGTTTGTCAAAAAGTTGTGTAGCTTTTGTGCTGTTTCTTGTCATCCCCGAGTTAGCATTGGTTCATCGGGGATCTTGGTCCAGCATTGTTCTGTTTTAAGAAGATACCCGATCAAGAATCTCTAAGATTTCCTATGGAAATCAAGAGCTTCTAAGTCGGGCATGACAAGCTGGGTGATCCCTCTTAAAAAAACTTGCACACTGCATTATATAAGGAAGTAACACGTCTTTTTTTCATAGGTCAAGAAAAAGGGAAATGCTAAGCATTTCCCTTTTTTAGAACGGTTCAACAAAATTGTTGAGTTTAGTTCTTTTCAGCTGGTTGCTGTTCAGCATCAACTGGTGCAACTTCTTCAGCTGTAGCTTTTACAACTTGAGCGTCAGCAGCTTTTTGATCAGCAGCGTTAGCAGCAACAGCAAATACGCTCAAAAGAGCTAATGTAAGAGCAATAGACTTCATTTTAATTTTCTCCATTAAATAAACTACCTCAAAGTGAGGCATCGAGACTATGCGAAAAAAAATTATCTTTGGCAAGCGAAATTTTTAAGAAATATTAATTTTATTGAAAAAGAGGGAAAAAGCTTTATTAAGCTTGGGTTTTAGAAATAAAAAAGGGAAATGTTTAACATTTCCCCTTTTCCAACAACATATCGACAAAAATGTCGCTTTGTTTATTTCTTTGTTGCAGCACCTTCTTGTTGTGTTTCAATATCAACATCAACTTTCGTAATATCGTCAGTGCTTTTAATGGTAACTTCTTTTTCAGGTGCAGCAGGTCCGACAGCTTGAACGAAACTCATTGCGCTCAAAAGAAGTGCTAATGTAAGAGCAGTAGTTTTCATTTTATTTTTCTCCATAAATAATTAATACCTCTTAAAGAGGCGAAGAAACTATGAGAGGAAAAATGACCCTTGGCAAGAGAGAATGTGCAGAAACATAAAATTTATTTAAAGTTGTTTCTTGTCACCTGACAGTTTTTGAAATTCTGTCAGTTCTATTGTCATTCTCGGGTCAAGAAGTGCTAGGATGACAGGGGGAAATTTGTATTATTAACCCTCATTTCCATAGCCCGTCTTCGTAAAAAGAGTCTCTTGATTTGTCTTTAAGGCAGAAACTGAAAAATCCTTAACTAACTCTTCAAAAAGTTGATGCCAATTGAGCTGGGCTTTCAGACGCATAAAAACAGAACCAAGGCCCACGGCAGCTCTGTCCATAAACACAAATTCTCGGGGGGGGCGAACGCCTCCTTTCCGCTTGAGGGCGGCCAAAATCTCTCCCGCCACTTGCCGGCCCTTGAGCCCTGAATAGGTTTCTTCAAGGGGACGTACCCGATCCTCTAAGAAGGGCTCATACAAAAAGCGTGCCCACAGGTTGAGAATTTCTATCAACTCCTTATCAAGATTGGTAAACCCCCACGAGAGATAAGCATGAACAGCCAGCTCTTCATTACCCGTCTGAAGGGCGCGGTAAAGGTCCAAAACGCCTTGAATAAGGGAGGCTTTGAAAACACGAATACATCCAAAATCAAGAAGGTTTAGCTTTCCTTCAGAACTCCAGGAATAGTTTCCCAAATGGGGATCTCCATGGAGAACACCATACTGATAAAGGGGATAATACCAGACCTTGAAAAGGCAGGTCGACACCTCATTGCGCAGCTCTTGAGAAGCGTCTGTGAGGGTAAGCAGCTTTTGTCCCTCAAGCCATGTCATGGTTAAAAGGCGAGGGGTGGTCAGCTCATCAACGACTTGGGGCACCTCTGCAAAAGGGAAGATTGTAAGCATTTCCTGAAAAATCTTAATGTTCTTAGCTTCTCGAAGATAATCCAGCTCTTCCCACAAGCGTTCTGCAATTTCGATCTGAAGGTTCTCCGTATCAATGGCTCCGTTGTAAAGTTCAAAAGACTTTAGGATGAACTTCAGCTGCCCTAAATCCGCTTCAACGGCGGAGCCCATTTCAGGATATTGAAGCTTGCAGGCCAAAAGGCGCCCCATCAGATCAATGGCTTTATGAACTTGTCCTAAGGAAGCGGCTGCTGAGGCTTGTTGGTCAAATTCTTGGAAATGACTCTGCCATCCGGGTCCTAGCTCTGCTTGCATGCGCCTTTTAACAAAAGGCCATCCCATGGGGGGAGCATTAGATTGAAGCTCAAGAAAGGCGGTGGCGTATTCGGGGGGGAGCATATCAGGGACCGTCGCCAAAATCTGAGCGATTTTCATGAGGGGGCCTTTTAACCCCCCGAGAGTGTCCTTAAGGTCTTCTGCATGTTGAGGCGCATCTATGGAAAAACCTAGATACCGATCTCCAAAAAGACGGGCCATCAGCCCTCCCACAGCTGTTGTGACGTTTGTGTAACGCTTCAAGCGTCCTGTGAGAGAGTTTTCGGTCATGGCTTCATAGAATCTACTTTTTATCTTCCTCTTTTCCCTGTACTACGGGCTTACGTGCAAAAATCCCACTAAATCGGGCCATTTTTTCCTTAAGTGCATTCGTGGAAAGAGTTGAGTGTGTTTGAGATTCTTTTTCATAAGTGGAATCATAGTAATAGGCATTTTCAACAGTAAAGCCTGCCTGGGTAAAAAACTTTGAGAGGGTATCAGGATCAATATAATGTCCTGTTAGGTGCTTATAAGTGTGAGTGTCTTGGCCTCTTTGCTCTTGAAAAATGATTCTTGTATTACTTATATCAGGGTCAACCCCTTGTTGAAAAGGATGTGCTCCTGTATAAACCACCTTAGTTTCTGCTCCTGCTCGTGAAATTTCAGTTATTTCACACGTAACAAGACCTGGGTTAGGTTTTTCCTGGCTTTTTTGCTGATTCCAAACATCGACAAGGGGGTCCTGAGCAGAAGGGGCTACGACGCTTGCTACAGCAAAACCACCTGGGTTTGTAACGTCATAAAGTTTTTTAACACATTGAGTAATTTGGTCAGGTTCTAAGAAATGGAAAAAGTTTGCGGAATAACTCCCATCATAAGAATAAGTATAGGCTTTTCCTTCAAAGTCTAACACATTTCCCACAAGCTGGGTCGGAACCACATCCTTCAGGGTTTCTCCTTCTTGTAAATAAGGTACAGCTTTTTTTAAAGATAGGCCCATCTTTTCTGCGACAGATTTTTGATACTCCAAGGGAATGACTTTTCCTCCTCCAACAATTATTTTCCAAGAAGCATAAGCCCAGCCAGCTCCAGGGTCGAACATTAAAGGACGTTTCTTTTGTGTCGTAAATCTCGTATTGATTTCTTTAAGGGCACTCCTTAAAGGAGGAAGGACGCGTGGAAAATTCAACCCCAGATTTTTAGCTGTTGGTAAACCTTGGGACACCAGTGTAATCGGCTCCTCTGTCATGGTTTTTTCAAGTGTCTTTTTTAGGGAAGGGGTAAGGTGCGTTGCCCATTCATCTATATAGAAGTCATAAACTGCATAAAGTGGAGCACTGAATGTCGCAGCAGAAAGAAGAATAGCATAAGAAGAAACAAACAATCTATTCATAACATAATCCTTATATAATTTAATTTTCTAAATATTAATTTAACATTGCAAAGTCGTCAATTCTTTTTTAATAAACTACGCTCATTTTTATTTTCTTTAAATCTGAGCAATGCGCAAGATATTGGTTGATCCTGCCACTTGAAAGGGGACGCCGGCAGTGACAATGATGAGATCGCCCGTTTTTGCAAGTCCTGTTTGTTCTGCTACAACACATGCATCAGTAACGACCTCTGAGAAGCTCTTCACTTTTCGACTTTGAACCGCATGCACCCCCCACACAAGAGCCAGTTTGCGCACCGTTTTTAAGGAAGGTGTAATGGCAAGGATAGGCGCTTCGGGGCGTTCCCGGGCGGCTCTGAAGGTTGTGGTGCCTGTGGTTGTAAAGGTCACAATAGCGGCTGCCTTAAGAGTATGGGCCACTTGGCGGGCTGCTGCTGTAATTGCATCTGATGTCGTGGCTTCGGGTGCTGGAAGGCTTGCCTCTTGCATTGTGCGATAAAAAGGATCTTGTTCCACATGGGTAATGATCCGATCCATTATGGCTACCGATTCAACGGGGTATTCTCCAGACGCTGATTCCGCAGACAGCATCACCGCATCCGCGCCATCATAAACAGCGGTTGCCACATCTGAGGCTTCTGCCCGTGTAGGGGTCGGAGATTTGACCATTGAGTCAAGCATTTGGGTTGCTACTACCACGGGTTTTCCAGCTTTCCGACAACATCTGACGATGCGTTTTTGAATGCTGGGGACCTCTTCAGGGGGCATTTCAACGCCCAAATCACCGCGGGCGACCATAATGGCATCGGAAAGTTGAACGATCTCTTCTAAGTGATCAATAGCGAGAGGTTTTTCAAGTTTAGAAATAATCCCTGCCTGGTCTCCAATTAATTCCTTGGCTTCTAGAACATCCTTAGGAGATTGAACAAAAGACAGAGCGACCCAATCAACGCCTAAACTAAGGCCAAAGGCCAAATCCTCCCGATCCTTAGACGTCATGGGGGAGATATCCAACGCTACCGTCGGAACGTTAAGTCCTTTCCTATCAGATAGAGGGCCGGCCGTGATGACACGTGTCTCAATTTGCTTTGGCGTTATGCTTTGAACGCGGAGGCGAATTTTTCCATCATCTAAAAGCAGATCAGCTCCTGTCCGAAGAGCCTTGAAAATCTCAGGATGGGGAAGAAAAACGCGAGCGCTATCTCCTGGCGTTGCATCATGGTCTAAGATAAAACGCTGACCTTCCTCAAGGTGGATGGCTTTCTCGCGAAAAGATCCGATGCGCAATTTAGGCCCCTGAAGATCCAAGACAATGCCGATAGGACGCTCAACTTTTTTCTCGAGCTCTCGAATAATTCTGTGGCGCTCGCGATGGTCTTCATGACTTCCATGGGAAAAATTTAACCGAAATACATCAACCCCAGCTAAAAAAAGCTTTTCAATCATAGGGGCGGTTGAGCTTGCGGGACCCAAGGTGGCTATAATTTTCGCTGAGCGCTGACGTCGCATGAGAACTCCTAAAAAATCCTTAAAAAAGGTTTCACGTGAAACAATTTGTGGGCTATAAGATAGCCTAGAATCCATATTTTACCAAGGAGAATCCCATGAGTGATGTCGGTGGCGTTTCATCAGCCCAACTTAAATCTTTTGTTGAACGTATTGAGCGTTTAGAAGACGAAAAAACAGCCGTAGCAGAGCAAGTTCGCGAAGTCTTTGGAGAGGCCAAAGGAACAGGATTTGATGTCAAAATCATTCGTCAAGTTCTTAAAATTCGCAAAATGGAAACCCAAGAGCGCCTTGAACAAGAGGAACTTCTCGATCTTTACCTTACGGCCCTTGGCATGGGAATGCCCGCGTCTTCTTCAAGGGAAGCAGCCTAGAGCCTAGCTCTGGCATCCACAGGTTTGTGTCCATAGGAGAAGGGAAAGCGCGATTCCCCACATGATGCACCCAATTAAGAAGTCGAGGATTTTCCACGCTATCGGCTTTTGAAAGAGGGGCGCTAAATAACGTGCTCCATATCCCATTGTAAAGAACCAAACAAAGGACGACAGCATGGCTCCTAAAGCAAAGAAAAGGCGTTCGGAGGCTGGAAATTGGGCGCCAATACTCCCTAAAAGCACGACTGTGTCCAAATACACATGAGGATTTAACAGGCTTAAGGCCAACGTTGTGATAAGCGTCATTTTTAAATCAGGACGGTCGCGACTTCCGTCTAGACGTAAAGATTCTGACTTAAAGACTGCCCGAAAAGACCTAAATCCATAATACAGTAGGAAAGCCGCCCCACCCCAGCGCGCTGCTGAGAGAAGAAGCAGATTCGATGTCAAAATGGCTCCAAATCCTCCAACGCCTAAGGCAATTAACGTTGCATCAATAAGAGAACACACAATAGCGGTGGCAAAGACATGATTTTTCAGAAGGCCTTGCTTCAAAACAAAAGCATTTTGGGCGCCAATGGCGACAATGAGCCCCGCACCCGTTCCACAGCCTTCTAAAAAAGGAGCCATGCAAAATTCGTTCATGATAATTAACCTTTCTTCAAGAGTGTAAAGAGAGTTACGGTTACAAGGAAAGGAGAGGAGAGGCTCAACCTCGTATGCTACTATAGAAGAAAATTATTTTTCTGACTTTTTATAAATTTTCCAATGAATAAAGAAAAATATCATCGCAATCAACACCCATTGAAGGGTATAAATAAGACTTGTGATGTCTTGGACTTTTTTATTTTCTAAATATTGCCGTCGTGCAGCTAGTCGTTTCTCATCCAATTGGTTTGGGGGGAGTTGTTGAAGAGCGATAACTTTCTGCATCTTATCTTTCCAATACTGCCTTTCTGAGTCATCCAATGAGGATGAAGGAAGTTCATGAAGAGAGGACGAGGTAAATCCTATGCTATGTTCATAGTCTTCGATGTAGGCCTCATTTGAATCATAAGAACGCAGAGAAGAATAGTATTTATATTCTGGAATAACCAAACTTGTGACTAAATTTAAGGACATAGAAAAAGAGACGATTAATATAACAACCGTAATCAGACAAACAAGAAGAGCATATAATTGAAGAATATTTTTTATCATGGTTTTATCTGGATTGCTGTGCCCCGCATTTGCAGGGCACAGACTGATCATTGACAGAAGTTGATTAGGCGGCCTCTAAGATTTTTTCAACCTTTTCAATGGCATGGTCCGTATCAATGTTTTCGATAGCGGCAATTTCTCCTGCAAGGCGATGGAGAGCATTTTGATAAACTTGCCGTTCACTATAGGATTGTTCTGGCTGATTCGCGCCTCTGTAAAGCTCACGGACAACTTCTGCCAAAGACATAGGATCGCCTGAGTTAATTTTTGTTTCATATTCTTGTGCGCGGCGACTCCACATGGAGCGACGTACCCGCCCTCGCGTTTTTAATCCATTAATGGCATTTGCCATTTCCTTGGATGTGCAAACAGGTCGTAGGCCAGAGGTTTTTGCCTTAGAGGTCGGAAGACGTAAAGTCATACGATCTTTTTCAAAGGAAATTACAAACATTTCAAGAGCGTGTCCCCCAATCTCATGGGTTTCAATTGATTTTATTTTTCCAATTCCATGGGCTGGATAAACCACATGATTTCCGCAAGAAAAAGAAGATATTTTAGCCATGTTTCACCTGCTGCTTGCTAGTTGTTGCCTAAGGATGCGTCGAAAACAAAAGTAATTACATTACCTGTATATATAAGTAGCATTTTTTTTATTCCAAGGCCATCCCCCCCCAGGGGATTGAAATTTATATATTCTCGACGAGTCAAGCTAAAATAAGTCTTTAAAATTGGAGTGTTAGAAAAGTTAACAAATGGTTAAAAAAGATCCGTTACTTTTCAAGGGCGTAGTTATAAGCAACTTCTCGAGGGGTGGCGAGAGGAACATTTTCAGCCTCAAGGTATTGTTTTAAAAGGCGATTGAAGGCCCACTTCACTTTGTAGTGTTCGCCAGGCTTGGTTTTTAAGACAACTCTTATTTCAAGAGCATGGTCACTCATCTCATTAACGCCATCGATTTCAACGGAGCCTGTCACGAGTTTGCGGGTTGTGGGATCTTTTCGAAGGTCTTTTGAAATTTTTTCTAGAATCTCAAATACCTGATTAAGGTCAGCCTCAAAGCCAACCTTGAAAAAGAGAAGGACCGCGGAAAAATCTCTATTTTGGTTGCAAAGGCTTGTAATGTTTCCATAGGGAAACGTGAAAAGCGCCCCATCGGTTGCGCGTAAGCGAACTACCCGTACAGTTAAAGATTCAATACGTCCCATTTGACCATTAATGACAACAAGGTCTCCAACAGCAAACGCATCTTCTAAGAGCATGAAAAAGCCGGTAACCAGGTCTTTAACGAGGGATTGGACGCCAAAGGAAAGGCCTACGGAAAGAATTCCAACTGTTGCTAAGAGGGGGACAATATCAATTTCCATTTCAACGATGATCAAAAGAATGGCGGGCGTCCAGACAGCAATGCGGAGCACATTCCGACTGACGCTATAAATTGTTTTAAAGCGAGCCAGCTTTTGTTTTTGGGCGTCACTCGAACTCTCTTTTGTCGCATTTAAATATTTGGTCAGGAGCCCGTTGCCTGCACGTGTGATAAAAAGAGCGACTGCAATAATCGTGAAAATACTGAAGGTTTTTTCTGCGATGACTTTACCAAGTGTGGAAAAGATAAAATAAGATGGGTTGAGACCCCACAGATCTAACACAAAAAGAATGGCTCCGATATTGAAGAGGATGAACATTACAACGTCGATTTGACGTCCATAAAAAATAATCCTTTTGGTCAAGAGAGGAGCAACTTGAGCCATATGTTTATTAACATAAAGAACACGTATTTTACGCAAACAAGACATCAAAATACGTAAAAAAGGAAATAAAGCTAGGGTAAAGAGACTTTTCCAAATTACGGTTTGAAAGTGATCATATTCACGGGTGACCCAACTGACATAACTGATGACGATGAAAACGATAATCGGGATATAGCTATAATTGAGAGAAGGGAGAAGAGCCCGCTTTGATAAGGAAAGATGAGGATTTTGCCGTTCTTTTAGGATCCAGTTCTTCATCTCTTGATGGAGAGAGAGCATCATAAAAATTGCCATAACAGCAATCACAAACCCCGTGCCCTGAAGAAGGAGTCTTTCCCCTGAAAGAGGCAAGCTAATTAAGGCTCCTGCTTCCAAGAGAAAGAAACCAAAAAGAGCGACGAGTGCCATACGTCGGATCCATCTGTAGCTTGTGGCCAAAACCTCACGAGAGAGAGGGATGTGTTGATGCTTAGGTGACGGGGGTTTTAAAAAGAGATGGGTCACATTTAAAAGCACCCAAATGGTGACAGCTCCCGAACTTAAAATCCGTGCAATTTCAAGATAGATACCATCTTCAGGGTTCAGAAGACGGGAGAGCGTATAGAGAAAAAAGCCAAAAAGTAAGGGTCCCAGTGTGGATAGAACTGTGGCAGACAAAAGGCTTTTTAGCTTTTCGAAAGGCGGTTTTTTCTTGCAGCTAAGGAAGGTTTGAATTTTTGGTTTGAGCCACGAGGAAAGACTTCGTGCCAAGACAAAAGAGACAAAAAGGACAATCATCAGACGAATGGCAAAAGAAGCGACCTGATAACGCGTCTCCGGGTTCTTTATACTTTTAATGACCCAGTCTCCTGTCTCCACAAAGTCTTTAAGCGACACAAACCCTTCAAAAATATCGCTTCCTGTTTTTTGAAAAAAATCATAACTCGCAGAAAAAAGGTTCGCGTTAATTTCGCTTACTTTAATGGGCTTGAGAGGGGGAGAAGCGGGGCTTTCTTGTTGAATTCCTAGTGCTGAAGGCATGGCAGAGGCGATCATCCCTCCAAAAGACAGCATGAACAAATAAAAAGCTAATAAGATATGTTTCATGTTTTGTTCTCCTGGAAGGGAAGTGTATCGTGAAATGTGATGAGAGGAAATAGGTGTTTATGAGGGTCTTAAGAGATGGTCGTTTGCGTCTCAAGGTCCATATGCCAGAAAACCCAAGAGCCTTTGTAGAAGAGGCTATTTATGTTATGGGCTCGAGGATGACAAAGAGGGACAGGCGAGATAAAAAATGGCCGGTGGTCAGATGGCCATTCGAAAAAATTTACTTTTATTAAAGATTAACCTAAGGTGATAAATATAACCCTGACAAAGTGTATCTATCATCCAGGATCATAAATACCCTCTTGTTTACAATACATAAAAACACACCCATAAATCCATTGACTTTCTCCCCAAAAAAGAACAAGAATTTTCAAAAAAGGAACCCTGCTCATGCCTTCTTCTTCCTCCACCATCTCCTTACAGTCTTGGCTTGTGTTGATTGCCATTGGGCTTTTAATTTTTCTGATGAATATTGATTATACAGCGGTCAACCTGACGCTTGTTCCCATTTCAGAAGAAATCAACACAGATCTCAACAGCCTCCAATGGCTCTTAAGCGGGTATGTTTTAGTTTGGGCCGCTTTTGTTATTCCTGCGGGGCGAATCGCAGACCTCTATGGGAAAAGGAATACGCTTATTGCTGGCTTACTTTTGTTCATGATGGGGTCGTCTTTAACAGGATTTGGGCAATCTCTTGAAGTGCTTATTACGGGCCGCATTTTGCAGGGGTGTGGAGCGGCTGTTTTCACAAGTCCGGCGTGGGCAAGTATTTTCACCTTAGCGCCTCCCGAAAGACAAGGGTTTGTTATGGGAATTATTGTTTCCTTTGCGGGATTGGGATTGGCTATAGGCCCCACCCTTGCAGGACTCATTATTGAAGAAATGAGTTGGCGTTGGATTTTTTACATCAATATTCCTTTAGGAATTTTTGTAATTGCGATTCTTTATCTCTATTCTCCGCAAGATGTTCTTGAAAAAACGCGCCAAAAAATTGACTTTATTGGGGCCCTTCTCTTGGCTTCAGGGCTGTGCGTAACTGTTTATGCTTTAAATCAGATAGAAGTATGGGGGGCTACAAGTCGTCAATTCTGGGGTCTTATAGGGCTTGGCTGCGCTCTTGTTGGAGTTTATATTTTTCGCGATCGTACACAAAAAGTGCGCATGGTTCCCCCTCATCTTTTTCGCAACAAAGCTTATATGGCAGCAACGATAGGCGAATTTTTGATAGCCATGACTTTTTCTATGACCCTTGTGTTGATGGGGCTTTACCTCCAAAACACGTTGCATTATTCCAGTTATGAAACAGGCCTTATTTTTATCTCCATGACGATCACAATGGGACTGCTAGGTCCTATTGGAGGGAAGATGGTGGACGTGTTTGGACTGAAAGCCCCTATGGTTTTTGGAACACTTATCACAACCCTTGCCATGGGGATGATGACATTCCTGAAGACAGATTCGTCCCTTCTCTATGTGGTGACGGCCTTGTTCTTTGCGGGCATGGGCATGGGGGCTTATTTTACAGCGTGCAACACGGCCATGATGAAAGCAGCTCCTCAAGGGGATCTTAATGTGGCTTCCGGCGTCTATACCATGTTCATGATGCTCGGCAATACGTTGAGTATCATCCTTTCAACAAGTTTCGTCGTTCTTTTTGGAAGAATTCATCTTTTGCAAAACACCCAAAGAATGAACTTATCTGCCGAACAGCATCAAGATCTTGTGAATATTATTTCTAAGGTTGAACACTCCTCTTCTCAGCTCGGTGGGTTTGCGCAGGAACAAGTACCTCAGCTCTTAAACTGGGTGGATGAGGCTTTTGTCTATGGTCTTTCCTTTAATATGGCCATGGGAACCCTTTTGGCCCTAAGTGCCACAGGGCTGACCCTGTGGGGAATGGGAGACTTAAAGAATCCTTCTCCTCAAGCGCATGCTCCTGTTGGAGCTTGAAAAAATTAAGAAGGTGGTGGAGGCAGGACTTGATGAACGTGTGTTGAAATAGTGATTGGAGAAAGAGGTATGAAAAAGAAGGTGTAAGAAAAGGTCCCATCTAAATCTACGGAAGTCGAGCTAATGGTTGCAGTATAACTAAAGGGGGATCCTGTTGCTCCGATTTTACCCATCGCCGCATTCTGAATAGTTGTGGCAGAGCTCGTAGGATGAACAAAAGCATAACGTGCCCCATAAGAAGCCCCATATTCAAGAGCAGAATATCCCCAGAGTAAATAGCCTAATTCGATAATGCCTACCACAATTAAAAGATAGGCGGGAAAAACAAGGGTGAACTCAACGGCGGCAGCGCCTCTTTCTTCTTTTGCAAATTTTTTGAAAAAGTCCATGAGTGTTCTCCCTAATTTGTTCGGATGGTTCCTTGGACATTTGTCACAAAGGGATTAGTGAGAACAAAATCAAGACCAATAAGATTAAGCTGGCTTTGCGCTGTAACAGTAATATAGGAGCCAAGAACTCCCGCACATGAACTTGTACAGGCACCTGCTGTAGGTGCTCCGGAAGGATTATTTGTGGAGGGGTAGCATTTGCATACCTTTGTTGCCGTCAGGGTAAGGGGAGTCATATTTGTTGCATTTTGCATAGCTGTTGTAACAGCTGAGGGGGATGAGGAATTCCCAAAAGCATAAAGTAAACCTGCACTTGCAACCGCATTCAAATGATTTTGATTCCCTAGAATAAGACCAAAATTAACCACCCCTGAGAGAAGTAAAAAAAGGACAGGAAAGATAATTGCAAATTCAACTGCTGCGCTTCCTTGTGAGTTTTTTAGAAAAGAATTTCTCGCCATTTTAGATCTCTCATGGTTCATTTTATTCAACAAGGGCCGCGATCCCAAGCGGTGACTGTGCGGCCGTACACGTCGGACCCGAATAGGTGCTGGAAGTTCCATTAATCGTTAGACTCTTGCCAATAGCCCTAAGACAGGCCGTTGATAGGGTTGTGCTGACGCCCGTCAATGTCACATCCGCAGATGGGAAATAAAGTAGTCCTGAAAGAGCGCTTCCGGCATTTCCAGCAATCTTAACACTCGGAGCGGGGGTGGCATTTCGATCTTCGTACATTAAAACGTTGTTAAAAGTTCCGGAGGTGGGAGCAGATAAATTGAGAATGACGCCCCCTGTAATGTCAATGTTGGGATAGTTTGTGCCTGCACTGCTTGTGAAAACAAGGGTAACGCCTGTACCATTGATAACAGTACCTCCACTTAAGCTAAAATTTCCTCCATCAATGATATAGGTGCCAGGGCTCATCGTTATGACCCCACCCGTTATCTTAACTCCTCCACAAAAAACCCCGGGGCTAAGGGCGGCAGGAGAGCCGGAATAGTTTGTGTAGGTACAACCAGAGTAGGAAGGGACGGCAAGGTTTGCATAGAGATCTATTAAGGCAGGTGCATTTTGAATCGTTCCACCAGCAGAGGTATGAACTTTAGAGGGGTCATTAATTGTTCCCACTGAGTATACCTTATCTGCGACTATTCCAGGATTACCAGATAGCGTAATATTATTTCCTGAATAAACAGAACAATTTGGCGCTGAAAGATTGCTCGTTCCGACCATCGTTATTCCATTTGTTCCTAAACTTCCGTAGCAAATATTACTAGAAGCTTGTAATGTCGCTACTCCTCTTACATTGATGACGGGAGCAGAGGAGAGGAAAAAACCCGCAAAAAACAATTCAGCAGGCTTCTGCAAGATCACTTCAACCGCACTGTTATTGCCTGCATAGGGGCCACTGGAAGGAGGTGTATTAACAGCAGTAATTGTGCAATTGTTAGCAGTGGTGCATCCGTTGAGTGAAGCATCATAGGTTGCGTAGGCGGTAACGGTGCTCTGCCCTGTAATACCTAAAGCAAAGACGCCTCCCGCTGCCCCTGCATCTGCGGCCAACTGCAGCTGGCGCTTTTGAGAATACCAAATTCCCACATCAATGGCCAACCCAGCAAAGCCAAAAAGGATGACTATTAAAAGTGTTGTTACAACGGCTATACTTCCGTGATCTTGGGAAAAAAAGAGATTTATCTTCTTACACAGAATTTTTTTCATTCTCCCTACCTATTTTTTAAGACGACGGCATTCTTTTTTATTTTAAATTTTATTCTACCATAAATATGGCAAATGAGCAAATTTTTGAAACATTTTCCACGGTAAACGCATCTAAATCATAAGATAACCCCTCACCCGCCCCTTCGGGGCGACCTCTCCCACAAGGGGAGAGGTAATTCTTCGTCGACAACGCTGTTCTTTTTTAGAGGAGCATGGATACCTCTCCCCTTGTGGGAGAGGTCGCTGCGGAGCAGCGGGTGAGGGGGATAATATTCTGAAAAGAAAAATTTATGTAAAAAAACAACGCTCATTCGGTTCGCTTCATTTCCTTTGTTTCCCTCAATTTTAGATGCGTTTACCGTGAATATTTTCTTAGTAGTGGTTAGAATTCATGTCTAGGGACTATAGAGAGATCTCCCAGGACACCTAAGCTACTTTTTTGACCGCCACGCGCGTTGAAACATCACAAAAAGTTTTGATGATGTGGTCTTGGGTGTCTGGGGCTAGATAAGGATGCAGGGGGAGACTCAGCACTGTCTTCGAAAGACCTTCACTTACGGGAAGCGTTTCCGTTGCACACGCATAAGCGCTATAGGCCTTTTGATGATGAAGGGGTAGTGGATAATAAATCACAGAAGGGATCCCTTCTTGTCGAAGCCCTTCCATAAGCTCTTTCCTCTTGGAGGGATCAACCTTCAGCGTATATTGAGCCCAGGCGGATTGGCAGTCATCGCGTACAAAAGGTGTTTGTGCGACCTCTTGAAGGCCATGTGAATACCGATCTGCAATCTTTTGCCGCAAGAGGATTTCTTCAGGGAAGAGAGTAAGCTTTTCAAGAAGAATGGCTGCTTGTATGGTATCCATACGTCCATTCATC
>JACPNY010000027.1 GCA_016185255.1 Pseudomonadota bacterium | reverse complement strand
GGGACCTTAACGACTTTGGCGGCTCTTCATATGAACCTTGAGCGATATGATAGAACGCGCGTCAGTGGCTTTTATTTAACGCCAGAGATTGTTAATAAAACAATCTCTAGTCTTTATGCGATGACCCATGAAGAGAGACTCCTTCATCCATGTATTGGTCCGATGCGAGCCGATCTTGTGTTGGGCGGAGTTGCAATTTTTGAAGGAATTTATGATGTCTTCCCTGTCAACCCTGTCCGTGTGGCTGATCGGGGAGTCCGTGAGGGGTTACTTGTAGATTTAATGAGACAATGAAAAAAAAATCATCTTCAGGGCGCCCTTTATGTGTTCGTTTGAAATCTACGCGAGGGTTAACCTTATCTTCTCGCCGGTGGCTTACACGTCAATTAAATGATCCTTATGTCCAAAAGGCAAAAGCTGCAGGGTATCGCTCTCGAGCGTCTTATAAACTGATCGAAATTGATGATAAATTTAAAATTTTAAAACCAGGCCTCCACGTTGTGGATTTAGGGGCGGCCCCTGGGGGGTGGACTCAAGTGGCTGTTGAGCGAGTTGCTCAAGAGGTGTTAGAGAGAGGGGGCGTTTTTGTTGCAAAGGTTCTTCGAGGGGGTACAGAAAAGGAGCTGTTGACTCTTTTGAAACGTCATTTTGAAAAAGTAACGCATTTCAAGCCTCCGTCAAGTCGTGCGGATTCGGCTGAGATTTATGTTGTTGCCATAGGATTTAGGCCATGAAAGAGGGAGCACGCCTTCAAAGCGTTATTGATATTTTGGCCCTTCATGGGGCTGATAAAAAGCCTTTAGATCAAATCTCTTATGGATATTTTAAAACGCGCCGGTACATTGGCTCAAAAGATCGCCAAGCCATTGCAGCTTATGTCTATGGTGTGATGCGTCACAGGGCCTCTTGTGATTGGTGGGCTTTGGAGAGAGGAGTGTCTCCTCTATTGATGGCGCCCCTAGAAGCCGCACGGGTGCGCCTTTGCACCTATTTGTGGATTTTTGAGAAACTTCCTCGGGAGAAGTTTGGTATTTTATTTTCAGGAGAAAAATATGCGCCTTCCAAGATTTCCGATAAGGAAAGGGCAATTTTCGAGAAAATTCCAGAATTGCAAACCCTTGCTCCCTGGGTTGAGGGAGAGTTCCCTGAGTGGCTTCTCCCCTTTTTAAAGCGGCGGTTTGGAGAGAATTTAAAGGCAGAAATGCAGGCGTTTTTGGACCAAGCGCCCTTAGACTTAAGGGTGAATACGCTGAAGGTTTCTCGGGAAGAGGCGCGCAAAAATCTTGAACACACAGGCCTTTCTCCCGTTCTGACGCCCCTTTCTCCTTGGGGTTTGCGCTGTAAAGAACGAGAAAACATCACGCAAACCACAGCTTTTCAAGAGGGACTTGTGGAGGTTCAGGATGAAGGATCTCAGTTGATTGTGAACGTGGTTGAGGCAAAACCAGGCCAAACAATCCTAGATTTATGTGCGGGGGCTGGGGGAAAAACCTTGGCTCTTGCAGCACTCCTTCAAAACAAGGGGCGCATTGTGGCAACAGATACGGCTCTTTGGCGCTTGAAGCGAACGAAAGAGCGCCTCAAAAGGGCAGGAGCGTTTAATGTAGAACTGAGAGAGATTTCAGGCCTTCACGATAAGTGGCTTAAGCGTCAATCGGAGCGATTTGATCGCGTTCTTGTGGATGCACCTTGTTCAGGAAGTGGAACCTGGCGTCGTAATCCAGATCAAAAATGGAACACTACGGTTGAAGATATTAAAGAGTTAACGGCCCTTCAAAAAAATCTTTTAGAAGCTGCGGCTCCTCTTGTGAAGCCGGGCGGCTTTCTTATTTATGCAACCTGTTCTTTGTTATGTGAAGAAAATGAAGATGTGGCTGCGGCCTTTCTTGAGGCGCACCCGTCTTTTTCTCTTATTCCCTGTGGCCTTGAGAAGACTCCCTTTTTGTCTTTGTCACCCTTGCAAAACAACACAGATGGCTTCTTTGCGGCTAAGTTTGAGAAGATAAGGGAATGAGTGGAGTTCTTGTTCATGGCACGTGCGTTGCCCTTAACCATAAAGCGGTGTTAATGTGTGGAAACCCTGGGGTTGGAAAGTCATCTCTTGCCTTACAGTTGATTGATCGGGGGGCAATTTTAGTTTCTGACGATCAAACTCTTTTAGACCTTGAAGAGGGAATTCTTATGGCGATGGCGCCGCCGTCTCTCAAAGGATTGATGGAGGTACGGGGTGTGGGCATTTGTTCCTTTCCTTATCAAGAAAGCGCTCCCCTTGTCCTTTGTGTTGATTTGTGTGAAGAAGCCCACCTTGAAAGGTTGCCAGAGCCTGCTTTTGCTGAGCATCATGGTCTTAAAGTTCCGTTGTTGAAGCTTAAAAAAAATGACCCTCTCGAGGCCATAAAAATCGAAATAAAACTTGGTCTTTCTTCATCTTTATAAATAGTAATGACCAATTGAAAAAATTGACTTTTTCTAAGAATTCCTTATACTAAAAAGTGCTTAAGGAGAAAATTGTAAAATTATTTTTCGCCTTGTCATCCTTGGTCTAGAAGGGCTTGCTTTGCGTAGCAAAGCTTAGCACTTCTTGACCCGAAGATCTTTTTTGTTGACGCAAGATCCTCGGGTCAAGAAACGCCATTGTTTTCCTTCGGAAAACAAGCCTTTTCTAGCCCGAGGATGACAAGGAAGGATGAGTTTTCAGTTTGCTCTAAAGAAGGAATGTAGAGATGAAAACAAAGCCTCACCAAGAATACATACGAATTTCTATGCTTGGATTCTGCATAATGCAGCGCTTTTGCGAGAAGGAAAGCTTTCAGAAATTGATAGTGAGTGTGTTATTGAGGAATTTTCCCCTGAATCATAAAAGGTAGTCTTTCATGTCTCTTGAATCTTCAAAAAGATCTGTTCTTCTCATCACAGGGATGTCAGGGTCAGGCAAATCTGTGGCCTTGAAGACCTTGGAAGATATGGGCTATGAGACCATTGATAATCTGCCTCTTGCCTTTTTAGAGCCCGTTGTGAATACACGGCATAGGGCTTCTGACCCTCTAGCCGTTGCTGTTGATGTGAGAACGCGCGATTTTTCTTCCGATCATTTTTTGCAAGAGCTGGAAAAACTCACAAACGATACCACCCTCCATGCACAGCTCATTTTTTTTGAGTGTGATGATGAGATTCTCGCGCGTCGTTATAATGCATCCCGCCGTCTTCATCCCTTGGCCCATGAACGGCTTGTCATTGATGGTATACGTCTTGAGCGTCACTTAATATCCCCTCTTCGAGAGGACGCCCATTTTGTTATTGACACGAGTCATCTTTCTGCATCTGAGTTGAAGGGCCAGTTACGGCGTTGTTTTTTGCCTAAAAAAGCCCCAGGTCTTAGTATATTTATTACCTCCTTTTCCTTTCGTCATGGATTGCCTCGAGAAGCAGATATGGTCTTTGACGCGCGGCTTTTAAAGAATCCTTTTTATGTGGAGGAGCTAAGCGCCTTGTCTGGGGAAGATAAGGCTGTTGGAGCTTATATTCAGGAAGATGAGCTTTACCCTTCGTTTGTACAGTCTGTAAAGGATCTTTTATCCACCTCTCTTCCGCGCTTTGAAGAGGAGGGGAGAGGGTACTTAACGCTGGCTGTTGGGTGTACAGGAGGGCAACACAGGTCTGTTTTTATCGCAAAAACTCTTGCAGACTGGTTACAAATGACAAAAAAACATGTAAAATTAAGACACAGAGATTTGAAAAAGAGAAAAACGGCATGATAGGAATCGTTCTTGTGACACATGGTCTTTTGGCCCAAGAGTTTGCAGCAGCCCTAGAACATGTGGTGGGAAAGCAAGAGCATCTAGCTACCATTAGTTTGCTCTCTCAGGATGATATAGAAACGAAGCGAGAAGAAATTTTAAAAGCTGTCCACAGTGTTGAAACAGGAGACGGAGTTGTCATTTTAACAGACATGTTTGGAGGAACTCCTTCAAATCTTGCGCATTCTTTGTTGGATACTTATGGAGTGGAAATTGTGGCAGGGATGAATCTCCCGCTTCTTGTTAAACTTGCTAGTGTACGAAAAACAAAACCCTTGCGTGAGGCTGTTCTTTTAGCTCAAGAAGCTGGGAGAAAGTACATTCATGTGGCGTCCCACATTTTAAGTGAGCCCCATGTCCAAAATAATTAAACAAGAAATTCTCATTCAAAATCGTAAGGGATTGCATGCAAGAGCGTCTGCCCAGGTTGTAAAGCTTGCTGAATCCTTTGACGCCACCACTTACGTGTCGTATCAAAAGATGCGCGTACCTGCTCAGTCGATTATGGGGCTGTTGATGTTGGGGGCGGGGCAGGGATCTCTTGTGATTATAGAAGGGGAGGGGACGGATGCAGAACAAGCGGTCTCTTCTTTGGTGGAGTTGATTGAAAATAAGTTTGGTGAGGGGTAAATGATAAATCCAGTTATGGTTGAAGCGACGCGAGGGCATTACCCAGAATTGCGTTTTCGAGGAGCAGCTGTGGTTGTTGATGCCATGGGGCAAGTGATTCGCAGCTGGGGGAATATTTATGAGCCTGTGTTTGGAAGGTCGGCCCTTAAGCTTATTCAAGTCCTCCCTCTCATTGAAAGCGGAGCTGCGGATGCCTATCATTTGACCTCTCAGGAAATCGCCCTTGCGTGCGCGTCCCATTATGGGGAAGAGGCTCATGTGCAAGCCCTTGAAACATGGCTTCAAAAACTGGGGAAAGACGAGCGCATCTTAGAGTGTGGCATTCATCAACCGTTAGGAGGCCAAAAGCTGAAAGGTCTTGAAAAACCTTCTGTATTGCAGAACGCATGTTCAGGAAAACACTTAGGATTTTTGACAACAGCTCTTCACCGCAATGAACGTCTTGAGGGATATGTTTTAAAGGACCATCCCGTCCAAAAGCGCATTGAACATGTTTTAAGCGAGATGACGGGTGCCGATTTTTCCCATGCTCCCCATGGAACAGATGGCTGCGGCATTCCTGCCTTTGCGATTCCTCTTTTTAACATTGCTCTTGGAATGGCACGTCTTGCGGATCCTTCGCATCTTCATTATCCGCGTCAAAAGGCCATTCAACGGATTCTTGAAGCCGTTGCCGCTTACCCCGACATGATTTCAGGATCTGAGGGATTTGATACACGGCTCATTAAACTTACTCAAGGCCACATCTTGTGTAAGATGGGAGCAGGTGGTGTAGAAGTGGGCATCATTCCTTCTCTAGGCTTAGGGATTGCTTTGAAAATTGATGATGGGTCTGGCAAAGCTGCTGAAATTGCCTTTTTGGCGATTTTACGCTCCTTGGGATGTTTAGAAGAGGATGTGTATGAGCTGATCGGCCCTCGCGTTCCCGTTCTGACCCATAAGGGAAAAACCGCAGGGTTCCTTCAACCTACTCATTTTACGACTCTTCTTCCCGAAACAGGGCGTCATTGAGGTGGGCTTCTTGCGGTCACGAACAGGTGTATCAATGAGAGATACAAAGCGCTTAATCCATCTTTGGCCATCGAATGATCAATCTCAGCTCCTTGGATCATCATCATTTCTTCTTAATCTCGGAAGCTGAGAGAAAATCCACACTTACATGTCTCTCAATGTTAACGATTTTTTAATCCCAGTCGAGTATCATGAGAGAATTGAGCAACGGCGAAGGACTGAAAATCAAACTCCTCGTTCTTATTAGATGAAAAAGACTGTTAACATGAAAGGCGCTTAAGCATGGATAAAAAATTTTTCCAGACAACAGGGTTCTATGCACTGATCTTCTGGTGTGGGTTCCTCTGTATAACCTCCAGTGCTCAGTGTGGTGATCTATGCCCTGGGGCAGTGGATTGTTGCGGAGATGGCTCATGCTGTATTGGGAATGACACCCCGGGAGGCTGCAGCGACAATTGCGATTGTGGGAACACTAAGGGGCATCGCTCACAAAGCACCGCTCGACCATACTAGATGCCCACCGAAGCCTATTGCGAGCGGCTTAGCTTCTGTGATTTTCTTTGCGACCCTTCTTCCCGAAACAGGGCGTCATTGAGGCGTGATCTAAAGAGGCTTTAAGGCGTTATATTGTGTGGAGCTTTTTGTCTAGGCAGTTGCCTTAATAGGCGAGCAGAAGAAGCAAGAAGAGGATAAACATAAGCTTGACAGTTCTCTTCCTGAGAGCAAATGGGGTGACACTGAGAGCTTAGACTTTCCCAAGCATTTTCTGGGGTGTCTCCCTCTGGTATCCAAACGATAGAGCACGTTGCCTTATCAACTACGTAAGAATAGGTTTGTACCTGGACAGGTTTTTTTTGACTATCCACTAAGGGCCCTATGGGTTGCGGGTTGGGAAGGGCAAGCATATTATAACACCATACAGCTTGCACTGTTTGCTGAGAGGCCGGACAAGAAGAGCTCGCCTTTAAGAGAGGTATCTGTAAAAGTAAGCCCATTGTCAAAAGAGCAATAAATTTTCTATTCATACTTAGTGTGTTCCAACAGTTGTTAATAAAGGCTAGTGATGAAAAAGGATCACATAGACAGCTTAGTACTGAAGATGGTTGTTCAACCATTAAAAAGCTTACGCCAAAAATGATTTTGGATACTGATTTTTACCCCTCAGAGGAGACATTAGGAAGAACCTCTAACTTCTCAATGAACTTTTCAAAATCTTGAGCTTCATGAAAATTCTTGTAAATAGAGGCAAAGCGTACATAGGCCACGGAATCAAGTTCCCGAAGGGCCGTCATGACGAGCTCCCCAATGGATGAGGTGGGAATTTCTGTTTCTCCACTGGTTTCAAATTGACGAATAATGCCGGTTGCGACCCGTTCAATCCGTTCATCGTCAATGGGGCGTTTGTGGAGTGCTAGGCGGATAGAACGCACAAGCTTTTCCCGATCAAAGTCTACGATTTGGCCATCTTTTTTCTTAACCAATAGCTCTCGTAAATACACGCGTTCAGTAGTGGTAAAGCGGGACAGGCATTCAGGACACTGGCGGCGCCTGCGAATGGAAGAGCCGTCCTCGTTGGGGCGTGTATCTTTAACGGCTGTATCGGTGCTACTACAAAAGGGACAACGCATCCTAATTCCTTGTTTTTAATGAAGAAGGCATCTTCATGAGGTATATATAGGAAATCTATCACACAGTTCTTCAACTTTTTCTCGTGTTTTCCCTATCTGAGCGTCGTCTCCCTCTAGCACATCCGCAATCCAGTGACCGATCTGTTCAAACTCTTTGAGACCAAAACCGCGGGTTGTTCCTGCAGGTGTGCCCAGGCGAATGCCTGAGGTTTGGGTGGGGGGAAGAGGATCAAAAGGAATTCCATTTTTGTTGCAGGTAAGGCCTGCGTGTTCAAGCTTTTCCTCAGCATCTGCTCCTGTCATGCCATAGGGGCGTAAATCCACCAGCAATAAGTGACAATCGGTGCCATTCGTGATGATGTTAAGTCTTCTCTCGTTCAAGATTTTTGACAACATCTGGGCGTTCTCAATGATTGATGTGGCATAGGCCTTAAAGCTCGGCTGGAGAGCTTCTCCAAAGGCAACAGCTTTGGCAGCGATGACGTGCATCAAGGGGCCTCCTTGAAGGCCTGGGAAGATGGCACTGTTGATTTTTTTTCCTATCTCTAGGTCATTGCTTAAAATCATTCCCCCCCGAGGGCCCCTTAAGGTTTTATGAGTGGTTGTTGTCACCACATGGGCATGGGGAAAAGGTGAGGGGAAAACCTCTCCGGCAACAAGACCCGCAAAATGAGCCATATCCACCATCAGAAGGGCTCCTGCCTCGTCTGCAATCTCGCGAAAACGAGCAAAATCGATGGTACGAGGATAGGCAGAGCCGCCCGCGATAATAAGCTTGGGACGATGTGTTAAGGCTTGAGTACGAACGTCTTCGTAATCAATCAAATGAGTTTCCGGGTCAACGCCATAGCTGGTGACCTTAAACCATTTCCCAGATAAGTTGACCTTAGATCCGTGGGTTAAATGCCCTCCCGCAGCGAGGGACATGCCCAAGATCGTATCTCCGGGATTAAGAAAGGCTAAGAAAACTGCTTGGTTGGCTTGGGATCCAGCGTGGGGTTGAACATTGGCGTAGATGCATTTAAAAAGAGCACACGCTCTATCAATGGCAAGCTGTTCTGCTTGGTCTACCCACTCACAACCCCCATAATACCGTTTGCCAGGGTAACCTTCCGCATACTTATTCGTTAAAATGGAGCCTTGTGCTTCTAAAACTGCCTTTGAGACGATATTCTCTGATGCAATAAGTTCAATTTGAGTTTGTTGCCTTTTTAATTCGCCTTCTATGACTGTCTCTATAAGCGGGTCAACCTCAGAGAGGGGGGAGGTGAAAAATTTACTGTTTTTAATCATTCTTAAAGGAATCTCCGCTATTACTATAATTTATAAAGAGTCGTTGAGAGACTATCAGATAAGCACTTAAGAATCTAGAGAGGTATTCCATCATGACAGAACAAGACGTTCGCAAAAAAGTCAAAGCTTTAAAGCGATTTTATACGGACCTTATGAGCTATGTGCTGGTCAACTCTTTGTTGGTCCTGGTTTGGCTAGCTTTTGATAGAAGCGGCACCTTTTGGCCTAAATATGTGATTGTGGTGTGGGGATTTGTTGTAATGGCTAAAGCCTATTGGATGGGCCTTCTTCCCTTTTTCTTTTATAAAATCTCTTTTTTAACTCCTGACTGGGAAGATAAAAAAGTCGATGAGATGATGGGCAAGCGCCATCATCAACGTAAAGTTCCCTTAAGACGAGATATGAAAAAATAATCCTCTCATGCACTGAGAAACAGTTAATTTCTGTTTCTCAGTGTGAGATACGAGGATTAGTATCCAAAAAGACCACCAAGAATCTGAGGAACAAGACCAGGATGATGGTAACCATACCCGTAATACCCATAATAAGGACCAGGGACAACATACCCAGGAGCATCATAATAGTAATAATACCGAGCTTCGACAGATTGATTGGCAAGTGTAAAGAAAATGCCAAGAGCTAATGCAGTTGTGATAATTGTCTTCATAGTAACCTCCATTAATAAAGGAAGGAGAAAAGTCCTTCTTAATTATTATTATAATAAAAAATGTATAATTATTTATTAATATTGATCTTTTAATATTTTGGAGGGGAATGTTTTTGATGACTAATTCAGTTCCATGGGCATACACCCATGGAACTTCTTATTAGATTAAAGAAGGCTGTTCACAATTTGGCTGAAAAGACCTCGTCCAACATAGTTAGTCGCATAATTATTATAGTAAGGATCCCAGCAAGGAGAACACGTCGTTGCATATCCATAATAAGGAGCTGGAGCTACTGCATATCCAGCGCAACCACCACAATTTGCTTGAACGGATTGATTTGCTCCAAGCACTAAAACAGTGCCAAGAACCAGTGTAGTTGTAAGAAGTTTGTTCATAATGACCTCCAGTTTAAAAGGAAGGAAAGATCTCCTTCTAGGAAAAAGTGTAACAAAAAATAGATAATGTTTTGTTAATGTATTGTATTTTTTTGATGAATTATTATCGTTACTATAAAAAACCCTCTTCCATTATCAAAGAGAGGGTTGTTTTTTTCATGCAGAAGCTGGGTGTAAGTTCTTAGAGATCTATTTGCAGATAATACTCTTATGACTGAAGTTCTTCTCGCTCTTGTGCCTGTTGTTTTGCAAGTTCTGGATCGTAGACTGGTTCACCCTTATCCTCCGACTGGTGTGTTGCTCCTCATTCTGACGTTCGCCTGCTCGTTCACGACATCCTGGATCTGTTGAAGTTCTTCTGGGGTAAGTCTTTTTCCCGAGTTTGCCTTGTTCTGAAGTTGTTGAACTGTAAGAGCCCTGCTCTTTCCTGAGCTTCCTCGTGCTGTGGTTCCTTCTGGGGCCGCTCCCTGTTGCGGGTAAGGAGTATTGTCAGTGGAAGGAACTTGAGTCCCTTCTCCATTAGGGGCGCTATAAGGGGATTGTGCCTGGATCGGTTGATTCACTCCGAGCGTCAATCCAACGCTAAGAGCGGCTGTTGTTGTAAGGAATATTTTCATAGTAATCTCCAGGTGAAAGACAGGGGAAAAATGTTCTTCTAGTAGAAAGTATAGCAAAAAATATATAATGTTTTGTTAATGTATTGTATTCGCAAGTTTTATAATATAGAAAAGGTCCTCTTCTGTTTTTCAAAAGAGGACCTGCTTAAATGTAGGAAGCTAGGTGAAAGCTCGTAAAGAGAATTTGCGCAAATATATTTTTATTTCACACTAGAGCCCTATTGCTGACGAGCTTGTTGCTCCATCTGCTGTTGTTTTGCAAACTCTGGATCGTAGTCTGCTGGATTGCTGCTTGCAGCTGTTGGATTTTCTGTTGGAGAAGCGCTGCTTGGAGTTACCCCTTTCCCGCTCCCCTGTGCGTTAGTAGAACCTTGGAACTGTTGACTTTCTTCTGGAGTCAATTGTTGGCCAGCGTTTTGTTTGTTCTGAAGCTGTTGACGTGTATAAGCTGGATCGTAGTCTGCTGGATTGCTGCTTACAGCTGTTGGATTTTCTGTTGGAGAAGAGCTGCTTGGAGTTACCTCCCTTCCGCTCCTCTGTGCATTCTTCATAGATTCCTGAGTTGCGGCTTTATTGCGTTCAAATTGTTCCATTTCCTGTTGCCCAGTCTTTTCAAGTTGTTGCGTTTTCATTTCTTCGCGTTTAAGTTGTTCCGCTTCTCTTCTCTCAGTATTCTCAAGGTGTGTAAGTTCTCTTTGCTCTGTACGTTCAAGTTGTTGAGTTGTTGCTTTCTCACGCGCAAGTTCTTCGCGCTTTTTGTTTTGAGCTCCTGTATTACCTGAATTAAATTGTGCTTCTAAGTAGACTGGACCGTTTTTTGATGGAGAAGAGTCGGCATCTGCTTGGATCGCTTGATTCACTCCGAGCGTCAATCCAACGCTAAGGGTTACTGTTGTTGTAAGGAGTGCTTTCATAATAATCTCCGTTTAAAAGCAAGGGAAAATAGTTCTTCTAGAAGAAAGTGTAACGAAAAATAGATAATGTTTTGTTAATGCTCTGTATTTTTTTGGTTAATTATTGTTATTTTTGTAAAAAAGACCCTCTTTTTTAATGTTAAAAGAGGGTCATTGCGTAGTTTAGAATACGATTTGGTTGAACTTATAAGGTAATATTAAAAGACAAACCAGGCTGCACATAATAGGGTTCTGGGGCATAATAGTAAGGAGCGTAATAGGGAACAACGGGCTCATAATAGTAGGGAACAACGGGCTCATAATAGTAGGGAACAACGGGTTCATAATAATAGGGAACAACGGGTTCATAATAATAGTAATGAGAAGCATAGGGGTGGTAAGCCCACCTTGCAGGCGTTGTTTGGGTTTGTTGCTGTTCAGAGCCGACTGGTTGAGTGAGTGCCGCATTAGCAGATTGGTTAACTCCAAGCATAAGGACCGCTCCAAGAGTCAGTATTGTGGTAAGGCGTGTTTTCATATGCTTCTCCATTGAAATACATTTTTTCTATTCAATATTACATCACAAATATATAACATTAAGTTAATTATTGTATTATTTTTTCAATAAGGATGGCCCTTTGGCTGAAAATTACCAGAGGGCCATTTTTATTAGAGAAGGATTGAATTACCACCGAAATCCCCAATGGCGCCAACCCCATCCTCCGCCCCATCCGCGGTAATAATTAGGATGCCAATAGCCGCCATAGCCATAGTGTCTCCACCATACTGGCGTCACTTGGCTTTGATCTGTGTCGGACACGACGGGCTGTGTAACCGCAGCTTCAGCAGGTTGAGCTGCGTCGATTACAAGGATCGTTCCAAGAATCATGGTTGTTGTTAGAAGTTTTTTCATTAGAGGCCTCCATTAATTGTTAATAATAAGAATGAACAATCAATTCTTAATTGTTTTATTGTATATTTTAATTTATAATAATTAGTTAATTGTTTTATTTTTTTTCAATAAAAAATGTCTCTCCGGGTAAAATCCCCAGAGAGACATTTTTTGTTAATAAATTTTGACTCACGAGATTAAAAAATTAGCCAAGCTACTAACGACGCCACCAGTGCCAGTGCCAGGTATGAAAGGTTCTCCACCAGGTTGGTGTTACTTGGCTGTGATCTATACTGGAAACAATAGGTGAAGTTATCGCTGCTTCAACAGGTTGGATTGCTTCAAGCGTAATGATAGACCCAAGAATCATGGCTATTGTCAGAAATTTTTTCATAGAATCCTCCATTAATTATCAATATAGTTCAAATATGTTTCTTATTATTATACATTATAATATATTTTTATAATAATTAGTTAATTAATTTTATTTTTAAAAAATAGCCCTCTGAATAAGGATGCAGAGAGCCATTTTTGTTAAGTAGAACTTAATCTACTATCTTAAGCTTCAATTAAGTTAGTTCTAACGCATCCACCGCCAAGACGAATGGTATGGGCACGCTAGCGTTACTTGACTATGATCTGTGTGGGAAACGATGGGTTGAATGACCATAGCTTCAGCAGGTTGAATTGCTTCGAGCATAATGACAGCTCCAAGAATCATGGTTATTGTCAGAAGTTTTTTTATATTACGCTCCATTAAAATAAGAATTAAAAAAATTATTTATTGTTAAACTTACTTTTTTAAAAACTAAAAAACAGAGAAATACCTGGACTTACGGGTCCATAATCATAATAATATGAGTCATAGGGATCTCCCCAATATGGATTTCCCCAGTATGGAGCTCCAACCCCCCACCCAGAATAAAAGCGGGCTGGCGTAACCAGTGTTTGCTGTGTTCCCGAAACAACTGCTTGAGCGTTTAGGGCCTCAGCTGGTTGATTGGTCTCGAGCATAAAGACCGCCCCAAGAACCATGGTTGTTGTCAGAAGTTTTTTCATAAAGACCTCCATTAATAAAAATAACATATTTTCTTCTACGGATTATTTAACCACTTGATTTGGTGTACCTCTTACAATCATAGGCGGCCAAAAATCACTAAAATCTGTCCAATTGTTATATTTCTTCCAATCAATATAGTTTTTTAAAGAGGATGGCGGAGAATTAACAGAAGAGCCGAGTGCTGTATTGTTAGTTGTTGTATTCTGATTGTTTGTAGAGCTAGTAGATGTGTCGGGAGAGATTGTCTCAGAAGTCCCACCAGGTTGACTGGAGCCGAATGTGGCTTCAGGAGATGTGTTGGAATTGAGTGCGGCTTCAGTAGACTGGCTGGTTTCGAGTGTAAAAACGACTCCAAGAACCATCGTTGTTATAAGAAGTTTGTTCATAGAGATCACCAATAAAAAATAACAAGAAGAAAAATATAATATTATTAATTAATAATACAACAATATGTATTAACAATGGGTTAATTTTTCTTGCAACGAGGGTCTAAAGATAAGGAGATCCCTAATTTTTCAAGGCACTTTTTTAGGTCTGGATCAAAAATATGATGCGTTTGAGTTTCTACCCACTCTTTTTCCTCTTGGGAAAGAGCCAAAGACGCTTTAGGCGAAATCGCTGGGGGAGGAACAAATCCATGAGTCATGTGCAGTTTTATAAGGGCTTTATAGCCAAAAAACGTATTGATCTGTTCCAGAATCAAATCTTGAGAAAAGTGGAGGAGGAGAGAGCCCGCTGATGTGACGCTCAAATGAAGGGTACCTTCACTTCTTTTTCCCTTTGGAAAGGTTATTTTTTCAGGGATGGCAAGGCTCGCAAACTTTTCTCCCACAATCTGTGACCAGTGGGTGATGATTCTTCCTTCCATCAAGCCACGGGCTTTGAAAACAGGTTTTACGATTTTTTGCGTATAAAGCCCTAGGCGTGTGGGCCAGCTCTTGGTAGGGTGTCTCATAAAATTAAAATAAGAGTTTTTAAAAGGAAAGAGCAAGTGTTTTCAAACGCCCTCTTAGCTTGGTATGATAAAAACCAGCGTCATCTTCCCTGGCGCCTGTCCCCTTCAAATCCTTATTATACTTGGCTGAGTGAGATTATGTTGCAGCAAACAACGGTTGCAACGGTCGTTCCGTATTTTTATAAGTTTGTCGAGAAATGGCCTACAGTCCAAGCATTGGCAGCAGCGTCTTTAGATGAAATATTGGTGGAGTGGCAAGGGCTGGGATATTATTCGCGGGCACGGAATCTTCATCACTGTGCAAAATTATTAGCAGAGCGCTTCCCCACTACAGAAGAAGAGCTTTTGAAGCTTCCCGGGATCGGACCTTATACGGCAGCGGCCATAGCATCCATCGCCTTTGGCCAAAAGGCAGCAGCTGTTGATGGGAATGTGGTGCGTGTTTTAAGTCGTTATTTTGCTATCCCAACAGTTAATCCTGTAAAAGACGTGAAAGAGAAACTGCTGCCGCTTGTGCCTGAGAAGAGGTGCGGGGATTTTACACAAAGCCTTATGGAATTGGGGGCCTTGATCTGCCGCCCGAAAAGTCCTTTGTGTTCTGCCTGCCCCCTTCAAAAAGAGTGCGGAGCCTATGCCTTGAGGAGGGTAGAGGAGTTTCCTCTTATGGCTCCAAAACAAAAGCTTCCTACGCGTTATGCCACGGCCTTTATCTTGAAACGAGAAGATGGGGCGATTTTGCTTCGAAAGCGTCCTCCACAGGGGTTGCTAGGAGGAATGATGGAAGTGCCCACAACGTCTTGGGAAGAGACACCCCATGAAAGAAAAGGGCGCCGGGTGCGCCACACCTTCACACACTTTCACTTGGAGGTGGATGTGTGCCATCATAAAGATATATTGGCTTTTGAGGGGACCTGGGTGCAGCCCCAAGAGCTGAAAAACTATGCCCTGCCAACCCTCATGAAAAAAATCCTTAAGGGGGAGTAGGGGGCGAAATATAATCTTTCCTTGCGAAGGAAAAGAGAATGGGGTAGGTGTAGACAGGCTTTATTTCCTTGATGGGATGACTATATGAACGCACCCCTTCCTTTGATTCTTGATTGTGACCCTGGTGTTGATGATTTTGTTGCTATTTTAATGATCCTTGCGGCTTCTGAGCGCTTTAATCTTCTTGGCATTACAGTTTCTGGGGGCAATGTTGCCTTACGGTATACGGCTGAAAACACTCTCAAGGCGTGCGAACTTGCAGGTAGGAGAGATGTTAAGGTATACGCGGGTTGCCCTGGGCCGCTTTTGCGGACTTTGGCCATTGAAGATGGTGTTCATGGGGAGACAGGCTTAAAGGGAATAACACTTCCTCCGTCAACCCTAAAACTTCAGCCAGAGCATGCTGTAGATTTTCTGATTGAAACGTTGATGACGTTTCCTCAAAAGGTGACGTTGGCAACAACGGCGCCTCTTACCAATGTCGCTCTCGCTATTGTGCGGGAACCTCGTATCTTAGACAATATCGAAGAAATTGTGACGATGGGAGGCTCCATGCATTTGGGCAATATTACGCCTGCGGCGGAGTATAACTTTTACGCTGATCCCGAAGCGGCCCATATCCTTTATACGTGCGGGAAAAAAATTACGACCATTGGGATTGATGTGACTCATCAAGCCGTTGTCTCTCTTGAGTGGCTAGAACAGCTGAAGCACTTAAAAAATCCTGTGGCAAAAACCATTTTTCCCATGCTTCATGCTTTTCGTGAGTATGATATGAAGTATTTTGAGGTGGGAGGAGGGGTTCTCCATGATCCATGCGTCATTGGCTATCTTCTCAATCGCTCTCTTTTTAAAGGAAAAGATGTGCACGTAGAAGTTGATACGTCCTTTAGTCTTACGCGCGGGCGTACAGTTGTGGATTGGTGGCATAAAAGAGGCCTACCCATCAATGCCCATGTTTTTAATGAAGTGAATGCGGAAGAGTTCTTTGATCTTCTTCTAGGGCTTTTAGCACGTTATGGGGGAGAAGCCCCATGACAAAAACCCAAATAATTATGGATTGCGATCCAGGCCTTGATGATGCCGTTGCTCTTTTGCTTGCGATGGCGTCACCTGAAGACATTGACATTTTAGGAGTGACAACAGTCGTTGGTAATTGTTCTGTCGAGTTAACTCAAGCGAATGCGCGTCGAATCTGTGAGCTAGCAGGTCGAAAGGATATGAAGGTTTTTCGAGGATGCTCACGTACCTTTTTTTCGAGAGTGGCTCCTTCCACCTATGTGGGGACGGATGTTCATGGGGAAACAGGGCTTGGAGGATGCAAACTGCCGCCACCCACGATGCCACTTCAATCGGAGGATGCGGTAAGTTATATTATCAAAACCTTGTTGGAATCTCCCACAAAAATTACGTTAGCACCCACGGGGTCTCTCACAAACATTGCCTGTGCCTTCATTATGGAACCGCGCATAAAAGAAAAAATCGACAAAATTGTGCTTATGGGCGGATCCATTGGACTTGGAAATATAAGTCCAGCAGCTGAATATAACTTCTATTATGAACCTCAAGCCGCCTATGTTGTCTTTACGTCTAATGTTCCCATTGTCATGATAGGGCTTGATGTAACACGTCAAACGCAAACGTCAGAAGCGTGGCTGCAAACAGTTGAGGCAATGAATACCCCCGTTTCTCAGGCTGTTGTAGATATGTTGTCCCATTACTATCGCCCCAATGCATTTTTGGAGCCAGGCGTTACGGGGGGTGTGTTGCACGATCCCAATGTCATTGCTTACCTTATTAATCCTTCTGGAGATTGATATAAAGGCTATTATTCACAATTACAAAACACTTCAGGCTATGTTGCCTCGCAGTACCTGTGGAGCTGTGTTGAAGGCGGATGCCTATGGCTTGGGGATGAAAGAGATTGCTCCTGCTCTTTCTCAAGAGGGCTGCCAGCACTTTTTTGTGGCACATCTTGAAGAGGGGTTATTTTTAAGAGCTCAGCTTAAAGAACCTTCTATTTATGTGTTGTCGGGACTTCTTCCAGGAGCAGAGGATCTTTTTGTAGAAAATGCCTTAACCCCCGTTCTCAATGATTTTGGAATGGTTGAAAATTGGGCAAAAGAAGCCCAAAGACAAGGACGAAAGCTTCCCTGTGTTCTGCACATTGACACCGGCATGAGGCGGAACGGTTTTGATCGAGGAGATGTGGAAAAGCTCTTTAAAGCGCTCTCTGTTTTAGAGTCTTTGGATGTAAAATTTGTGATGAGCCACCTTGTGTCTTCTCACGCCAGTGATGATCCGCTTAATGAGCAGCAAAGAGATCTATTTGAAAGCTTTTTGAAACGCTTGCCGCAGGCAAAAGCTAGCCTTGCAGATACGGGAGGGATTTATTTAGATGCGACGTTTCATTATGATATGGCGCGTCCCGGCAAGGGGTTGTTTGGTCTTTATACACCTCCTGCCCACACACCTCCTCTTGTGGGATGTCTTAAGGTTTTAGGGCGTATTCTTCAAATTCGCACAGCCCATAAGGGAGAGAGCGTAGGGTATGGGGCAAGCTATAGTTTAACACGAGACAGCAAGCTTGCGACTCTTGGAATTGGCTTTGCCGATGGGTATGACCGCCGCTTGAGCAACAACGCGTTTGTTGAAATCCAAGGCTTTAAGGCTCCTGTTGTGGGGCGTATTTCCATGGATTATACGGTTGTTGATGTGACAGATATTCCAGAATCCCTCTATTATGTGGGGGGATGGGCAGAACTTATCAATGAAACCCTCACCCTTGATGTTCTCGCTCAGGCAAGTGGTACTATTTCTCGTGAGCTTTCTACAAGATTTGGAGCAAGGCTTTATCGGATGTATCGGTAGGGAGATGGAAAATCTCTGTTGCTTCACTTAGGGAGTGTGTCTATAGTCGGGCCGTCGGAGCGTAGCGCAGTCTGGTAGCGCACCACGCTGGGGGTGTGGGGGTCGTGGGTTCAAATCCCGCCGCTCCGACCATTTTAGGAGGTTCCATATGACATCTCAGCTCTCCCTTCTCTACACCACTTTTCCTCACGAAGAAGAAGCCATTAAGGTTACGCGAGAGCTTTTAGAGAAGCATCTTATTGCGTGCGCTAATATTTTAGGCCCGATCAAGTCTTTGTATTCTTGGGAGGGAAAATTAGAAGAAAGTCAGGAAGTAGCTGTTCTTTTTAAAACAACCTCTGAAAAAGTGCAGGAATTGATCGTCAGTATTCAAGAATTTCACTCCTATGAAACTCCCGCAATTCTTGAGATTCCTGTGGGAAAAAGCGCGCCAGCTTTTTGTAATTGGGTTTTTCAAGAGGTGAGGTAATATTGCAATTGTAATTGGTGGGGGAGTTTTTATTCTTTTTCCAAGTTACAATAATTGGAAGGACTGTTGACACACTTATAATAATTTACGAAATAACCACAACACTGACCAGCTGGGCAGGTTTGTTCAGTAAGGCTTGAACAAGCCTTAGCGTTTGTATCCACTAAGCAAAAAACTGCTAAAAAAATTCCTGCGGTTAATAAAAAACTATTCATGAATTTATCTCCTTTTGAGATTTAACTATATCAATATAAAGTAAAAAATTAATTAAATAATTTTAGGGTTCGTGCAGTTTTAATTTTCCTCTGAGAGCATCCAAAGAAGCGGTATTATAGTACCTCTCTCTTTTTTCTAATAAATTCCTTGACAACAGAGGGTGTAAAAGATAAATGTGCTGGATCATTGGTCTTAAATACGGAAAATTAGAACATGAAAACCTATTCAATGAAAGCCAGCGAGATTGATAAGAAATGGCATGTTATTGATGCCACTGATCTGGTGCTCGGCCGTTTATCTTCTATCGTTGCGAACTACTTGCGTGGAAAACACAAGCCAACCTTTACCCCTCACATGGATTGCGGGGATTATATTGTTGTAGTAAACGCTGAAAAAGTGCGCCTTACAGGAAATAAGCTCAAGGACCGTAAGTTTTACTGGCATACGGGTCATCCCGGAGGGATTAAAGAGAGAACCATGAACCAGCTTTTAGAAGGGAAATACCCGGAAAGGGTTCTTTATAAAGCTGTTGAGCGCATGATTACACGCGGTCCCTTGGGACGTCAGCAAATGACCGGCTTAAAAATTTATGCGGGCCCTACTCATCCCCATGAAGCGCAAAACCCACAACCCTTAGACGTGGCTTCCATGAACCCTAAAAATAAAAGGAGCGACTGATCATGGCGAAAGTCAGTCTTGATACATTAAAGTCCGCATTTTCCGAGCAACCCCTTGGACCAGAGACAGAAAAGCCTCTTCCTGAGCCAAAGATTGATGCTCAAGGACGGGCCTATGCGACAGGCAAACGAAAAGATGCCATTGCTCGTGTATGGATTAAACCCGGAAAAGGAAAAACAACAGTGAACGGGCGCGAAGTCACAACTTACTTTGCACGCCCTGTTTTGCGCATGCTTCTCAATCAACCCTTTCAGGTTGCTAACCGTCAGGAACAATACGATGTCGTCTGCACGGTTTCAGGCGGTGGCCTTTCGGGTCAAGCGGGTGCTGTGCGTCATGGAATTAGCAAAGCGTTAACTTATTACGAGCCTGCTTTGCGTCCTCTTTTGAAGAAAGAAGGATTCATGACACGCGATGCGCGCGTTGTTGAACGAAAGAAATATGGCCATAAGAAAGCCCGTAGAAGCTTCCAATTCTCCAAGCGTTAATATCCTATTATTTATAATGTCTATCTTTGTCCCGGCCTTGCGCCGGGACAATCGGTTTCAGTGCAAAGGGTTAATTCTCAGCAACTTGCCCTTTCTTGGCAATTTTCTCCGCAACGATAGAAACCATATGATCGGTCCCATTATTTTCTTCAGGAGTTGTTATCATTGTTTCTACAATCGTAAACTCATCGCCTAGAACTTTTGCAAGAGTTGTGGCGGTGTGGTAATGCATCACCCGATCAGTCTGGACTTTACCTTTAAACTCTCGTTGACAAAAGTGGGCGCTTTTTTCCGTTTGCTTTGGTTTACGAACTTCAAGCATACGGCTTTCTCCGGGGATAGTTTTGCCCTGAATTTTCTTTAATTTTGTTTCTTGAGTGTAGAAAACATAACCAGGGAAATCCTCTGCTTCGTGGGCATTCATAAATGTTTCAATTTCGCTTCCTGGCGAAGGTGTTAAGCAGGTAAGAAAAAGGCGTCCTCCCAATTTTAAAAGAGAAGTAGCCCTTTCTCCAAAAATTTTTGTTTGATTAGGGTCAAAAAAGTGGATGACCTTATTCGCATTCAGAACCTGAAACATTCCCTTAGAGAAATCAGGAGCCAACGTCAAAAAATCTTTTGTAAATGCTTTAAATCCAGTGAGAGGAAAGTGAGGATCAACATATGTCTGAATTGAGTCCCTCACAACTCGCTCAAGCAGTTCCTTTTGCTTTTTTTGTTTTTCAAGAGCATATAGATTTTGAACATTTTTTGTTAAGAGAGCAAACATAGAATCGATGCCATATCCTGCTCCAATATCCATCATATTGACGGGGTCCTCTGCTTGGGCACAAAATTCAAGAAGGTGTCTTTGAACCCGGGGAACAGGAGGAAAAGTCCATCCATAGTCTTCAACAACAGTGTTAGGCAGAATCGCTGACTGACCGAATAGAACTGGTCGAATGTCATGCATGATCTCCTTTTTATAGGAGAGGGCGTCTCTATAACAATTTGCGACTTTTGGAATGTAGTCTTCTGAAGAATCTTTCGGAACAAATGACCTAACAAACTCTACAGGATCAAAAGCCTGTTGTGTGGAGGGCTGTTGGACGGTTAGTGTATTATTGGTAGGAAGTTCCTCTTGTTCCATAGAAAAGCCGGGTGCGGAGGCAATCAAATTTAAAGCGGTTGCAAGTAAAAGATGGTCATGTAACTTCATAATAAAAACTTTTTGTAAAAAATGAACTTTGTTTACATGTAGGGAATGCTTTTTTGAAACTCAATTAAAAATCTAAAATAAAAATTCTTCCCTAAGAGAATGAAAAAAGAATTACTCTTCCAGATTCAACAAAGCCACATTTCCACCACTGGCGGTAATGTTATAAGAAAATGTTCGCTCTACAGCAAAGCGCGGTAAATAATAAGGACCACCCGCCTTGGGACCTGTCCCCGACAATCCTTCTCCGCCAAAGGGCTGTACCCCCACAACGGCACCAATCATGTTGCGATTTACGTAGAGATTTCCTGCATGGCTTAAATCACGGACTTTACGGATTGTGGATTCAAGGCGAGTTTGAAGACCCATGGTGAGGCCATAGCCACTTTGATTGATGGATCTGACCACGTCCTCCAAATCTTGGGCTTTAAAGGAGGCTACGTGAAGAACGGGGCCAAAGACTTCCTTTTTCACGTCTTTCATCCCTTTAACTTCAATAAGGGTAGGGGCCACGAATGATCCATCAAGATCAGAGAGCGGGGTGCGGGCGAGGGGGAAATGGCTGGCAACATAAGCTTCAATCTCGTCACGCGCACCATCATCAATGACAGGGCCCACATCTGTTGAAAGCCACTGAGGATCGCCTACTTCAAGGATTTCCATTGCTTCTTTTAACATCTGAACCGTTTGAGGATAAATATCTTCTTGAACAAAAAGAATACGCAAACAAGAGCATCGTTGTCCTGCACTTTGAAAAGCAGAGGCAATCACATCATCCACCACTTGCTCAATAAGGGCAGAAGAATCCACAATCATGGCGTTCAATCCCCCTGTTTCTGCGATAAAAGGGACGAGGGGTCCTCCTCTTTCGGTGAGGGTTTTTTGAATGTGCTGCGCTGTTGCGGTTGATCCTGTAAAAACAACCCCGCTTACTCTTGAGTCTGCTACAAGAGGCGTTCCAAGAGTGCTTCCTCGGCCGGGGAGAAAATGGAGAATCTCGCGAGGAACGCCAGCTTCATACAATAAATCCACCGCACGAGACGCAATCAGAGGAGTGTGCGAAGCGGGTTTTGCTATGACTGCATTTCCTGCTGCAAGGGCAGCTGTGACTTGCCCCATAAAAATGGCCAGAGGAAAGTTCCAGGGACTAATGCATACAAAAATACCACGGCCTCTGAGGACTAAATCATTTCTTTCTCCTGTGGGCCCCTGTAAAACTTGAGGAAATCCAAAATGTTTAAGAGATTCCACTGCGTAATAGCGACAAAAATCCACGGCCTCGCGCAGCTCCGCTACAGCATCGGGAAGGGTCTTTTTCGCTTCTTGAATCAAAAGCTTTAAGAAAAGCCCTTTTCGTTCTTCTAAGAGAGTTGCGGCTTTATTTAAAATATCTGCGCGTGTATGAGCCGGGGTCAAATCCCATGATTCCCAATGGTGAGTTGCGGTTTGAAAAGCGGTCTCTAAGTTTTTAAGAGTTGCTTCTTTGTGTGTTCCCTGGACGTCCTCACTCTTGTCCATGGCCTCTTTTAACTCAGCTACCGTTTTTTTGTCGCTTAAATCATATCCTTGGGAATTTGTTCGCGCATTCCCATATAAATCTTTTGGCAAAGGAATCTTGGGATGTGATCCAAGAGAATGGGTTTCAAAAAAGGCCCAGGGGTCTCCTAGGACGTCCTCAAAGGGGAGGTTCTTGTCGTAGACTTTGTGCACAAAAGAAGAGTTAGCACCATTTTCTAGCATACGACGGACCAAATAAGGAAGGAGATCCTGATCTTTTCCCACAGGAGCATAAACACGACACGCAACAGGTTGAGTCGCTCTCACGACTTTATAAAGCTCTTCCCCCATACCCTGAAGACGTTGAAACTCGACGTCCTTGCGTCCCTTCGCCATTTCCAGAAGGGCTGCTACCGTATAGGCATTGTGGGTAGCAAACTGAGGATAAAGCACACCTTCAGCTTTTAAAAGCTTTTGAGCACACGCCAAATAGGAAAGGTCTGTTGTAGCTTTGCGGGTAAAAACGGGATAGGATGGATATCCTCCTGTTTGAGCAATTTTAATTTCCGTATCCCAATAAGCTCCTTTTACGAGCCGAATCATGAGGGGGCGCTTCGTTGAGCGCGCTAAGCTTTCTGCCCATTCAATAACAGCGGGAGCTCGTTTTTGATACGCCTGAACAGCAAGACCAAAGCCATCCCATCCCTTTAATTCACCCATCTGAGAAATGGCCTCAATTAAATCGAGAGAGAGTTCAAGACGTGACGCTTCTTCCGCGTCAATGGTCAGAGCTATCCCTGCATCACGTGCAAGAACACAGAGTTCTAGCAAATGAGGGAGAAGGTCTTTCATGACTTCCTGTTGGTGAGCAAAAGTGTAATGAGGATAAAGGGCGGACAGTTTGATGGAAATGCTATCTTTTTCAAAGGGAGAGAGGGCTGGCCCTTTTTTATTTCCCACAATTTCAATGGCGTGGCGATAGGCCGTCATATACTCTTTAGCTGCAGAGAAAGTTCGGGCCCCTTCTCCCAGCATATCAAAAGAAAAACGATCTTGAGGCGTTTTAAGGCGGCGCTTGCAGGCTTCCTCAATTGTTCTCCCTAAAATAAATTCTCGTGCCAAAAGCCGCATAAAAACTTTAAAGCCCTTAAGGCTGAGAGGTTGAGTGAGGCCCCCCCAAGATTTGGTTTGTAGAAAATTTAAAAGATCAAGACCCCATCTGGAAAACCCAAGGAGAGAAGCTTTTGTTCCTGTTTCTTTTTGCCACCTGTGTCCAGAAAGTTTATCTTTTAAAAGAAGAGCGGCTGTATAAGAATCAGGAATGCGAAGGAAAGCTTCGGACATGGCCATTAAAGAGCGGCCTTCTTGATGTGTTAAAGGGAAGTCTTGCAAAAACCTTTGGATATTAAAAGTAGCAAGAGGGGCTTCGCGGACGGAATTAATCCATAGTGTTGCTTGTGTGCTTATCTCGAGACGTTGAGACCTGAGAGAAGATAGCTCCTGGAGCATACCCTCAATAAGGCTTTTCTCGTCTTGGCTCGCGAGAGTTTCAAAGAGAGATCGTCGATGTAAAATATCATTGAAAATCATGTGATGTGCCTTTCTTTCGCGACTCTATGCAATTTGACGCGGCAGAGGAACCCTTTTTAAATTTGATTCAATTTCAAGATTGGAAGGAAGACTCGACTGAGCTCCATTATTTAAACACGCGAGACCACTTGCTGTGGATGCGCGTTGCAGCGCAACAGAGAAATCTCTGCCCTCATCTAAACTTGCAGCTAAAACGCCTGTAAAGGCATCTCCCGCAGCAGTTGTATCGATCGCATCAATGTCCATAGCCTTAACTTCCCATGTGCCCGCAGGAGAACAGGTTATAGCTCCTTGTTTTCCTAAAGTAACAACACACGTAATCCCAAAATTTGCTGCAATGCGTCGTGCGGCCACCGTTGGTGAAATGACATCAAAGCCTAAATAAAGAGCAAGAAGGGTGGCTTCAACTTGATTTACGATCAAGACGTCTAAACTCTGTAAGATAGAGTGAGGAACATTTTGAGCTGGCGCTAGATTTAAAATAACACGAGCTCCAAATTTCTTGGCTCTGCGAATAAGTTGCCAATTTTCTTCAACGGGAGTTTCCATCTGAAGCAGAAGGGTTGTGTCCTTTGATAAAAGGAAATCAGGAATATCAGCTTCCCGTGCTGCGAGATTGGCGCCACTCGCAACAGTGATCATGTTTTCTCCCTGATCATTTACGCAAATCGTTGCACATCCTGTGGATGATTCTTTACATGTGCTAACACCTGTCAAATCTACGGTTGATTTTTTTAAAGAGTCCACAACAAGACGTCCGAACTCATCATCGCCTACTTTTCCAAACAACTTGACAGAAGCATTAGCCTTAGCCGCAGCAACAGCTTGATTAGCGCCCTTTCCTCCAGCGATCATTCGATAACTTGGGCAAAGAACTGTCTCTCCAGGGTGAGGCATCTTTTCAACTCTCATAACCATATCCATGTTTAACGAGCCAAAAACAACGATCATGGGTTTTACCTTCTCAAATGATTTTCTATGGATAAGATATAAGTTAATCATCGCATCTGATGCAAGGACTTCAATTTTTTCTAGACAAAAGAACGAAAATCGTATCTTATAGATAAAGTTATCGTAAAATTTGAAAGGGTATTGGATGAGGACTTTAAAAGGACCCGCAATTGGCATTGTGTGGCTTTTTATAGTTTTGTGTACACTCATGAACCCTTCTTTGTGGGCGGTAAAAAGTGCGTCAATTGTTATTTGTGCGGAAACGGGGAAGGTCTATAGCTCCTCCAATCCTGATGTGATCACCCATCCTGCCTCTCTTACGAAAATGATGACCTTGTATCTTACATTCCAGGCTTTACGTGAAGGAAGGCTGAGGCTTGATCAAAAACTTCCTGTTTCCAAACATGCGGCACAACAAGCGCCATGTAGCTTATGGTTAAAACAGGGAACATCCATAGCTGTTCGCCACGCTATCCTTGGGTTAGTGACAAAGTCTGCCAATGATGCCTCCGTTGTTTTAGCAGAAGCATTGGGAAAAGGATCAGAAGCTCATTTTGCGAAGCTTATGACCCAACAAGCGCGTAAGTTAGGGATGTCAAAAACAATTTTTGCAAATGCATCGGGGCTTCCTAATAAAAAACAAGTCACAACGGCTCGCGATATGGCCACTCTCTCTCGGGCTCTTTACCGGCATTTTCCGGAATACTTCAAATTTTTTAAAGAAAAACAGTTTGCTTATAAAGGGACAGTCCACAAAAATCACAATCATCTTTTAGGGAAAGTTGAAGGTGTTGATGGCATTAAAACAGGATTTATATGTGCTTCGGGCTTTAACTTAGCGGCGTCTATGGTACGTGATAATCGTCGCATTATTGCAGTTGTTTTAGGGGGAGAGTCGATCAAAGCGCGGGACAAAAAAATGACCCACCTTCTCGAAACAACCTATGCCAGCCTTAAAGGACAACCTGTCCCTCAAAAGAAAGGGAAATATGCGTCAATCGGAGACCTTATTCATACCATAGACACATCAGATGATTCTTCGCAAAGAACTCAGAAAGCGGTTTACTTATCGCAAAATGGAAGCGTGGAATCTCTTGAAGTGGCCTATAAGTCCTTGGATGATCTCTTTGATAATATTGCTCCTACAAAGACTAAGCCTCAACTTAAAAAGCCCTCTTCTAAGGGTAAAAAGAAGAAGCGTAGATCTCATTAAAACAATTAAAAGGATGAACGAATGAAGAAAAGATGTCTTTCTTTCGCTTTTGCTCTTGTTTTTTCCCTCGCTTTTAGGGTTGAGGCAACACCAAAAAATGTCATTATCATTCGTCACGCAAATAAAGCTCCTGGCGAAATATATCTTGATCTTGAAGGGTACGAACGCGCAGCTGCGCTCCCCTACTATTTTTCAAAAACACCTCTTTATAACAATCCTCCCATAACTCACATATTTGCTGCAGGCGTAAGTAAGGAAAGCATAAGACCCATTGAAACATGTACACCTACGGCAGACTATTTTAAACTTCCTCTCAACATTGACTTTAAACATACTCAAAACAAGGAACTCGCTCAAGAGATTCTCACCAACCCAAAATATAATAACTCAACGGTATTAGTGTGCTGGGAGCACTGGAATATCCGCCCTCTTGAAGTTGCCTTAGGTGCTGAAGATTTGGGGCCTTGGAAAGGTGACGTCTTTGATCAAGTGTATTTGTTGACCTATGAGCCAGGAAATCCTACACCCCAAATTCAAGTCATCTTACAAAAATTAATGTTTGGTGACAGGCCAACCTTTGAGTCTCCAGAGCCTCCACTTCCTCCTCACCCTAAAAAAGGGTGATTAAATTTTAATAGGCTCTTCTCTTTTAAGAATTTATTAACCTTTCTTAACTAAGGATAATAAACTAACATTTAATAGGAAAAAATTAATAATGGTCTCTTCCCTTTGGCGCGCATGTCGGTCGATTCTATGGATTTTTTTAGGAGCGCTGGGCTCTCTTCAAGAAGGGCGTTGTCATAATAAGGTCTCTAATAATTGTGCAGTTTATGTTGGCCAGTACGAAAAACACCATGGAATTCCAACAGGTCTTTTACAAGCCATTTCAAAAGTTGAATCAGGGCGTAAAGATAATACGGGCCATCTTGTGGCGTGGCCTTGGACTGTGAATGCAGAAGGAAAAGGCTATCATTTTCCTACGAAAGAAGCGGCCATTTCTGCTGTTCGTGCCATGCAATTTAAAGGCATTAAAAGTATTGATGTGGGATGTATGCAAATCAATCTTCACTATCATCCGTATGCTTTCCAAAGTTTAAATGATGCCTTTGATCCTGCCAAAAATGTGGAATATGCCGCTTTGTTTTTGACCAGGTTAAAGAATGAACACGCCTCTTGGGATACGGCTGTTTCTCGGTATCATTCAGCAAATCCTGTTCATCACATTCCTTACAAAAAAAACGTGTTAGCCGTGTGGACGCGGGATAGAAAAAAAGGGAATGTTCAGTTGGCTGCTGGAGTTTTGAACACACCCCCGTCCTCTTCAAGAATAAGTCGTCTGCGTCGCTTATCAACAACGCGCGGGGCAAAATCCTATGCTCATTTTTCCAGAGCTTCTGCGAGAAAAGCCGTCGTCCGGAAAATAACGCGGACCTCTTCCCGGCTTAAACGCATTTCTTATCGATCTTCTGCAATAGGTCGTTCGTAAAGCTTGCTCTTATTTCCTTTTCTTCTTGCAGTCTTGAGGAGATTCGACTAAAAGTAGCCATATTTAGCGCTCAATTTTGAGGATGGAGAAGCACAGCTTTTCGGCAACTTAAGCTTGAGCCCCACTGTCTCATGCATGCGCCCGTAGCTCAATTGGATAGAGCATCTGACTACGGATCAGAAGGTTAGGAGTTCGAATCTTCTCGGGCGCGCCAGGAGAAATAAACAACCGCCATCATTAGCCCCTAATGTTGGCGCTATGATCCTTGGATTGCACAAGAATATTTATAAAAAGAAAATAAAGAAGAACCCGCTTTCTCTCATAAGTATCAGACGTCACTTATTTATTCTGCGAAGGACCTATAGGCAAGATAACTCCTGCACACTCCTTTTTGCAGTTTCTGAGGGTACAATGAGGGAGTATCCCACAAGTTGAGAGGTGGCCATTAAAAAATTCAGGATCAGAACAGTGTTTAAGGTCTTCTTCTTTGCCAGTTAATTCATTAGGATGATTACGGACAGCGCACGCAACACACGCATCGGGTAGCAATGGAACAGCCGTAAGCTGAGCCTGAGTCACAAGTAAAACTGATACTAAGGCATAGGGTAGAGACATAAATTTATTCATATTTGTTTTCCTTTTTTCTATAAATGGGTGCATTTAGTTTTTATAAGCAGCAGTTTTTTTTCTTTTTTCATTCTCTTCTTTAAACTTTTATTTTTTAAGAAGAGGGGTAACAGAAAAAGGAGGAATCAAGACTTCCTTTTTACTCTGGAGAGTACAGATCAATTTTCTTAATAAAGTGTGAAAAAAACACCTCCTGGAGTCACTAAGCGCGGTACCGCGGTGCGTGAGCTTCGCCATGCGGGGCCGGTCTGGGTTGCTGGCTTTGCCTGAGTTTCCACCATCGGCCCCGCGTAGGTTTTCGGCTCAACGTTTAGCGTTGGGGACGCGGGGTGCTGTGGGAGCCGGCCCCGGCGCAGGCTGAGTCCGGTGTTCGGCAGAGCTTGACCCGCAACTACCCGGCGTTTTCGGGTCACAACAGTACGCGGGGCACGTATAAGAGGTATACTGCCATCCGGCCCAGAGGTTTACGTAAGTGCTGGACGGCACCCAATGGCACGCGGCACATGCGCTGACTACCATAGAAGAGGTAGTGCCAGAGTCGGCGAAGGACACGCCCCCAAGGCCATCGAGGCAGTTCCCGGCGTCTTGAGGGTACCTTGGGTATTATAGGGAGGATCATTGTTGTAGCACGTCACGCTGGTCGTGCCCCCCACGCGAACCCACTGAAGATAGAACCTGAGATTAGAACTGCAGCTGATGTCTGGAGAAATTTTTGAGTAAGCATGATGATTTTCCTTTCTTAGTGCTGCTCCCGTTAGAGCACAGAGATGTAAGGCAAGCTTTTTTGCATTTTCATTCAATACCGTTGTGTTAACTCGTTCCCATTAAAAACGACCCTATGCCCTATGATGTCCTTTTAAAACAAACGATAGCATCGTGTGGTTAAGATTATGTTAATGGAAGACAAGACTTTCTCTATCCCTCTCCACACTCCTCACCAACGATACGTCCCTCCCATTCTTTCCGCAGGACATTCCACTTAAGGCCAAGAGCTTTTAAGGAAGGTCGAATATTGTCCTCTGGGGAAGAGGAAAACTTTACGATCACAGGTGTTCCTCAGGCGCTCGCTAACTTCGAGACAGGCGGGTTTCTTAAGTTCGTTGCCGATAGCTACTTCTTTTTCTTCTCCCTACTTTTTCCTCTTTCTTTGTTGGGATCTTCAGACGAAGGAGGAGGAGCGCTTCCTCGAGGGCCACCTTCCTCTGACTGAAGGTTCGCACTATACTCCGCGTACGACTCAGGCGTAATGCCGACTACGCGGAACGATTTGAGAATATCTCTCACTTGTTCTGGTCGTAAGGTACGCGTACTATGTCCTCTCTTATCCGTGCGACTCATTGTTCTGAAGCCCGTCATGTCAGACGAAAGAGATGTCTCATCAATCTGATAAATCTCAATAAAGTCTCTATCAAATAACTGCACAAGTGCATGAGATCCTGCTCCACGGCTCTTGTCAAGATTCCCGCCCAGAGCGTTTACGAGACTTTCAAACTCACTTATACTTATTTTTACTTTGCGTGATGCTTCAAAAATATCTTCAAGTGTTCTTATGTGCGCGGGAGCGAGACGAGTCGTCAACTTATCCCATCGGAACTGAATCTCAGTTTCTGAGTTCTCTTCCACCGGAGTTTCAGAAGGAAGTGGAGCCCCTGCACCTGAGCCTGCACCCTCCTCAGGTCGAGTTTTAAGTCTTTCTCTCTTTATACTAAGAGATTCTCTAATATCTGCTTGCCTTGGCTGCTGATCATCTAAAACTCCAAAGCTCGGATCTACATGAGTCCATTTCTCTCTTTCTG
>JACPNY010000021.1 GCA_016185255.1 Pseudomonadota bacterium | reverse complement strand
TTATGGGCTTGAAAAAGTCAAAGAGCGAATTATTGAATACCTCGCAGTTCAAAACCGCGTTGGAAAAATCCATGGCCCTATTTTGTGTCTTGTGGGCCCTCCCGGTGTGGGTAAAACATCCTTAGGAAAATCTATTGCGCGGGCAACAGGCAGAAATTTTGTGCGCATGTCCTTAGGGGGCGTGCGGGATGAAGCGGAAATCCGCGGTCATCGCCGAACCTATATTGGATCCATGCCAGGTAAAATTGTCCAAGGAATGAAAAAGGCAAAAACGGTTAATCCCTTGTTTTTGTTGGATGAAATTGATAAACTCGGGGCGGATTGGAGAGGGGATCCTACCTCTGCTCTTTTGGAAGTCCTAGATCCAGAACAAAACAACACCTTCAATGACCATTATTTAGAAATTGATTACGATCTTTCTAATGTTCTTTTTATAACAACCGCCAATACCCTCAACATGCCTCAGCCGTTAATGGATCGCATGGAGATTATTCGTATTTCAGGGTACACGGAGGATGAAAAAGTAGAAATTGCGCGTCAACATCTGCTTCCGAAGCAAATGAAGCTTCATGCCCTTAAGGAAAGCGAATTTTCAATTACTCACAAAGCCATTCGAGAGCTTATTCGTACCTATACTCTTGAAGCAGGGGTACGAAATTTAGAAAGGGAAATTGCGAATTTATGTCGAAAGGCTGTTCGCTATCTGGCTTCTCCTAAACATAAGGTGATCGCCATTACCACGAAAAACTTGTCTAGATTTTCTGGGGTTCCTCGCTTCCGTCATGGGGAAGTGATCTTGAAGATGCGGTTGGCGTTACTACAGGCCTTGCGTGGACTGAAGTCGGAGGAGAACTTCTCTCCATTGAAGCCGTTATGTTACCTGGTAAAGGGAAAATGCAGATTACCGGAAAGCTAGGGGAAGTTATGCAAGAGTCCGTTCAGGCAGCGGCAAGCTATGTAAAATCAAAAGCTCCCCAATTTGGAATCGAGCCCCCCCTCTTTGAAAAACGCGACATCCATATTCATGTTCCAGAAGGAGCGACACCAAAAGATGGCCCTTCAGCAGGTATTGCCATGTGTACGTCCATTGTTTCCGTTTTAACAGGGATTCCTGTTCGCAAAGATGTGGCCATGACAGGAGAAATTACCCTACGAGGGCACGTTCTTCCCATTGGAGGGCTTAAGGAGAAATTATTAGCCGCTCTTCGTGGGAGAATTAAAACAGTGATCATTCCAAAAGAAAATGAGAAAGATTTAGCTGAAATTCCCGCCAATGTTAAAAAAGGCCTAAAAATCATTCCTGTGTCACGGGTAGAAGAAGTTCTTAAAATTGCCCTTAAAGAACCTCTACAGCCCATTACCTGGACCGAGGAAATGGCAGCGATCGAAGCGCAAAAACAAAGGCTTGAAGACTTGAAAAATCAGGGCACACTCACCCATTAATTTTAATGTATTGAATATTAACAAAAATAATTTTAAAGAGGTGTTTTTTAAGGCATTGACTGCATCTCAGCCTTCAGGTACCATTTTTGCCAGGTGTTCTGGGAAACTAGAACAGTTAAGATAAGTCATCTACAACAACAAAAGGATGAATTCCAGTGAACAAAAATGATTTAGTAGCATCTGTTGCTGAAATGTCAGGTCTCACGAAAGCTGATGCTTCACGGGCCGTTGATGGAGTTATTCAATCCATCACAAAAAGTTTAAAAGCAAACAAGGAAGTACGCCTCGTAGGATTTGGGACTTTTACAGTTACCCATCGTCCTGCTGGAAAAGGCCGTAACCCACGGACAGGCGAGGAAATTAAAATTAAAGCTTCCAAGCTTCCAAAGTTCCGTGCAGGTAAAGGTTTGAAAGAAGCGATTGCTTAATCTTTCTGCTTTTTATTGATTTAAGAAAAGGTGTGACCTTAACTAGATATAACGCTTATAGACGGTAAAAATAAACGGATTGATTATCAGAATAGAGACGATGTTTCCTCTCTTATTGAGCCTTTTTGTGTGACACAGATGAAGAATGGTCCCTTTATTGGATTTATTTTTTTGTGTAGAGCTGTGGGCGAGCCTGCTTTAGCTACAGATGAGACCAAAGATGCACGCTGGATAGACGTGAAAGACCTTAGGCAAATTATTAATGACTCTCCTGAAAGGTTCTATACTGCTTTTCTAGCCCCTTTAAAAAAATACTTGGAATTGAGGGGAGAGGCCACATGACACTAACGGTAAAAGCCCTCTCCTTGGAGATGGCCAAAACGATGGCAGATGCTGCGGAAGCAGCAGCTCTCCAAAAAGGCCTGAAAATCGTTATTGCGATCATGGATTCTCATGGCAACTTAAAATATTACCGACGTATGGACGGAAATAATTTTGTAAGTGTGAAAATGGCTCAACTCAAAGCCCTTACATCAGCAAGTCTCCCCATTTCTACAAAAGATTTAGCAAAAAGAAACGAAGAAATTCCAAACGGTCCTTACCTTGGAGTACCAGGGATTGTGTTATTGGAAGGAGGACTTCCCCTTTTCACAAAAGATAACCAACACATAGGATCGATCGGTATTAGTGGAGCTACGCCTGAACTTGATGGGATCTGCGCTCAAGCAGGAGTAGATGCAATTGCAGAGATGCTTTGATCTTTCTTTTCTATAAGAAATTCTTGCCAGGATTTTGGCTCACACTTTCCCAATTTTCCACGATTTTTCCATCACGGATGATCATAATGCTAATTCCCCAATATTTTCGATTCTTACCAGAAGATTGAAGAACAGGACTCTCCCCATGCCACCTTACAGCAACTTTTTCTCCAGAAGAAAAGATGTCATCAATTTCGTAGCGTAAGTTTTCAAGAACACCCCTGCGTTCTTCGATGAGGGATTCCAAGTTATCTCTTCCGATGACGGTAAGATCTCCTTCATGATATTTCACATCCTCAAGCCAAAGTTTTTCTACTAATTCTTTTTGACTTGCATTAAGTTGACCGTCAAAAACCTTTCTGACGACTTGTTCAGGTGAGAGATTCTTTTGTTCCATTGTAGAATATTCCTTTTGTTGCTAAAATATTATCTCTACTTATATTATGGTATGTTATAGGAAATATCTTAAGAATGAGTAAAATTATTTGTTTAGATGAAAAAAATTCCTGACCTAAGCTCTAATATATTACCGTTATCCCCCGATTCGGACAATGCTTCTACATTGACAGATACAGAGAAGAGCATCCATTTTATGGATAAAAAACTATCTACGTTTCATATCTCTATGGATTTTTTAGAGGCATTTCAGAGCATACGCTCCACAACCATCCGCACAGAGGGCCCCGTGCGTCCCGAATAGGTGGTACATCCAGCGTCACAGGTGCTGCAATGATCTGCTGATTCACAAGGAGGATCTTTACACTGACCCGTTCCAGCACAATAGGTGCACTCATTAATCATACATTGTGTGAACAACGTTTCCATGCGTCAGTATGTGTTATTTTATCTTTATTTTTTTCAGTGAACCTCCACGGGGCTTGCCCCGTGGAGGTTCACTGTCTCCATTTTCTAAATCACAGGTGCCATTCGGATAGGCATTTTAAGTTTAGAGTGAAGTTCCCAGAAGGGGAAAGACTTTTTTTGGAGATAAGGAGATACTCTTTCTTCCATGAGTTGGAGAAAGTTGTCAGGACGTTTACTGTCTTGAGAGGGCGCGTATTTAACTACTTTATAAAATGCCCTTGTTAACAGTCCACATATTCCTTTATTGATTCTTTCGAGACTGTCTGAGTCTCTTGCGTTGAGATATTGGATGATTTCAAGAAACACTGCAGGGGAAGTTTTTGAAGGTAGCCTCGTATCCAGCTCTTTTCATTTCTTCTATACACTTATTTCATATGAACAATACAAAAATAAATATTGCAATATTAATAGAAGGCTATTATGTATACTCATATGTTTTATTTGTAGGGTTTTTTTTATGATTCATTCGTCTGTTCTGTTTACATGTTCTGTTGTGGCTTTAGGTGCTGTGCTGGGATCTCACCCTACCTGGGCGATGGAGGAGGATCTAAATAATAATATAAAATCTCATATAAGCCAATCAAGTGACAGTAAGCATCTCCAGGAGTTGACTAACGGTTTGGATGAACTTCAGCGTACAAATTTTTTAAAGTCCAACAATGAAAAGCTGAGTTGGGAGGAGCGTATGGATGCGGCTCTCAAATTGTCTGACAGGGGAGTGGCGCTTCTCACGGAATGGGCTAACGATGAAAAACTGGGTTGGAAGGAGCGTATGTTTGCGGCTATCAATTTGCCTGACAAGGGAGTGGCATTTTTAACGAAGTGGGCCCATGAGCCAACTCTGGATTGGAAGGATCGTAGGGATGCGGCTATCAATTTGCCTGACAAGGGAGTGGCGCTTTTAACGGAGTGGGCCAACAATGAAAAACTTGGTTGGGAGGTGCGTAGGATTGCGGTTCATAATTTGCCTGACAAGGGAGTGGCATTTTTAACGAAGTGGGCCCATGAGCCAACTCTGGATTGGAAGGAGCGTATGCTTGCGGCTCATGATTTGCCCGACAAGGGAGTGGCATTTTTCACGGAGTGGGCCAACAATGAAAAACTTGGTTGGAAGGAGCGTAGGGATGCGGCTATCAATTTGTCTGACAAGGGAGTGGCGCTTTTAACGAAGTGGGCCAATGAATCAACGCTGGATTGGAAGGAGCGTAGGAATGCGGTTCATAATTTGCCTGACAGGGGAGTGGCGTTTTTAACGAAGTGGGCCAATAATGCAAGCACTCACCCCAGATTACGTTTAGAAGGTATTCAGCGATTGGATGATCAGGAGTCTAAAAACCGCCTTTATCTTGAAATTTTCTCTAATGAAAGCATACTCATGGACTGTCGTCTAATAGCTTATTTGAGGATAAATAATTGTACACCTATCCAAAGTAGACTTCTGGAAAAAGTGCTTGGCAAGATTTTACAAGAGACAAGAAAATCCTTCTTTGACACTATTAAGAATTTATCAGAAGAGATTCCAAAAGAACAAAAAGAACTTTTAGAAAAGTTATTGAAACAAAAAAATCTCAATCAGAAGGATAAAGACGCGATTCAGGAGGCTTTAACGCAGCTGAATAAGAAAAGTGTGACGCCATCAAGTAACAATAATAACACCTCTACTTCTACTTCAACATCGACGTCTACAGTAAAGTCTCTGAGTTCATCGAAGAGATCGTTGATTGGTAATCTTCTGGCCGCCTCTCGCAGGTCTGAGGCCGTTTCCACAGCTCCTGTCCCCACGACGCAGGGCTCTTCAGCGCAGGCTTCCAATCCCCCGATTTCTGAGGGTAAACAGGAGGTTAACCCTCCTGGTGAATCGAAAGGGAAGAAGTCGAAGAAAAAAAGCATGTCTTCGAAACAACTTACTCCTGAAGAAATAGCTGCGTTGGAAGCAAAGAAAGATCGTATTCGAGCTGACGAGGAAGAAAAAGCTAAGAGAGAAAAAGAAGAGCGGGTGCGGTGGCATCCAGAAAGAGCTCATTCTGACGCAAGCAGTGAAGACGAAACTTCTACAGACAGTTCGTTGAGTGATATGGAATATGAGGGTTCTTCTAGTAAAGCTAAAAAAAAGGAAGTAACGGCTCTTATTCGTAGGGCTGCAATGAGAGAGGTGGTTGACGCTCAAAAAGTGGGCCAGATGCCAAATACCTTAGAGTTTGTGCAAAAGGTTTTGAGCCAAACGATGCCTGGTGTGGCTCCAATTATGGTTCAAAAACTCGTCCAAACCGCTGACAATGCGTTGAATAAAGCAAAACGTGTGTTGAGGCTTTCTAATCCTTCCAATAACAACAATCAGCGCATGGAAAGAGATGAAGAAAACTATACAGTGAGAAGTGTTAATGCTTTTGATATATCTTCTTGCACCTTTCATAGTCCGGAGGCCGCTCGTATGAAGTACGAAGAGCTTGAGAAAGCGTTTCTAAAAGAAGGTCCATTTCCCTCGATCGGTAAGGCGGAGCAACTGAAGAATACCGTGACGATGAGGAAAATGAGGGAAACTTTTCAATGCTATCTCTACAGCCTAAGACTCTCAGATTCTGATCGTCTCATCTATACGTTTGTTGGACGAACAATCATACGCCTTGCTGCTGGGGATCACAAAGCTGTCTACGACAGATATGTGGCAAACACAAATAACATTAC
>JACPNY010000057.1 GCA_016185255.1 Pseudomonadota bacterium | reverse complement strand
TGAACCCGGCTCCTTTCACTTTCTTACAGGTCCCAGTGGATCTGGAAAATCGTCTCTTTTAAGAATGCTTTATTTGGGCTTAAAACCCACGTGGGGCAATATTCGGCTTTTTGGCGAAGATCCCTTAAAAATGAAACCTTCCCTGTTGCCTCTGTTACGTCAACGGTTAGGAGTTGTGTTTCAAGAATTTAAACTTTTAGATCATCTAAAAGTTATCGATAATGTCTCGTTGCCCTTGCGGGTACGAGGGATTGAGGCCAGACAAGGCCACCGACACGCTCGTGAGCTTTTAAATTGGGTAGGCTTAGGGGATTCCCTTCAGGCATATCCCGCAAGCCTGTCAGGAGGGCAACAACAGCGGGTAGCCATAGCGCGGGCGGTTATAACGCGCCCTCAGCTTCTGCTCGCGGATGAGCCCACAGGAAATGTGGATGATGACATGGCTATAAAACTTCTCCACCTTTTTGAAGAATTAAATAAAATGGGAACAGCTATTGTCATTGCAACCCATAACCAGCGTCTTTTAGAAAGATCTCCCTATCCCCAGCTTACTATTCGACGGGGAACCATTTCCAGAACACCACCAAGAACGAGTCATTCATGAACAATAGCCAAGATCTCCCCTTAAAGAATGATATTGCGGCTCGCTTTTTGCCTCTTATTATCGGTTTAATGGTCTATGTGGGGACCCTTTGTTTTGTCTTTACCTTGTTTATTCTGTCTGCAACCCATTTGTGGGAAAATCAATTAAGAACACAGTTAACTCTTGAAATTCCCGCGTCTCCCACCGCTTCATCAGCCCCTCTTCAAGCGCAGGTCCTGCAGGTTTTAAACAAAACTCCGGGGATTCAGCAGGCCTCTGCCGTTCCTAAAAAAGAAGTGGAAACTCTTTTGCAGTCTCTTTTGGGGACAGCTCTTCCTATAGATCTTCAGTTCTTGCCCGTCCTTATTGAGATATCTCTGAATGGGAAAGAACCGGTCAATATTCCTATGCTTGAAACTCATTTAAAAAATATTGCTCCCCAGGTTCAACTCATCGATCATCGACCCTGGCAAACCCAAGTTTCAAGCCTAATCCATGCAAGCGTAGTTCTAGCCTCAACCCTTACCTTTCTTGTGCTCTTAACAGCCCTTGTGACAACAACCTTTGCGACTCGAACAAGTCTTCTGATTCATCGTCAAGTTATTGAAGTTCTGCATTTAATTGGAGCAACGAATGAGTATATTGCAAAACAGTTTCAAGTGCATGCCTTAAAGCAGGGGCTCATCGCCAGCGCCATTGGAGCAGCCCTTGCTTTCTTAACATTTATAGGGATTACCCTTCTTTTAGAAAAAGCGGGGCTTCCTTTTGGGACGCTCTCTTCTTTTTCCTTACAAGCTTTTTGTGTGTTTGCACTTTCCCCCTTTGTGACGGGCGCATTTATGATGCTCTCTGCACGGCTTACGGTTATGAGAGGGCTTCATCCGTGAAGCTTGTTCTTTTAGATCGAGATGGGGTCATTAATGTTGATCGCCCGGACTCCGTAAAATCAAGAGACGAATTTTGCTTAATTCCACGAGCAGCTGCCGCCATTAAGCTCTTAAATGAGGCGTCTATCCTAACAGCTATTGTTACAAACCAAGCGGTTGTTGGGCGAGGAGAGCTCGAGGAAGACGGCCTCGAGGATATTCATGCCTATTTAAGAGATCTTTTAAAAGCAGAAGGAGCTTTTGTTGATAAAATTTTTGCATGCACCTCTGCTGATCCGGACAATCCCCGTCGAAAACCGCATCCTGGCCTTCTTCTTGAAGCTTTAGAGGTGTTTCACGTGAAACATTTCGACGCCGTCCTTATTGGAGATACCTTGCGAGATCTTGAAGCTGCTCGCACGATTAACTGTCCTCGCATCTTAGTGCGCACAGGAAAAGGAAGAGAAACTCTTGAAAAGGGCTTGCCTAACAGCGTATTGCCCGTCACCATCTTTAATGATCTTTTTGACGCTGTATCTCATCTTCTACAAGGCTTTACAGCGCGTCATTGCGTTTAGCATGACCTACCGGAAAAAAGGAAAGATATGCTGAAACAAAGTGTGTTATATAGCTTAAGGCTACTGATGGTGGCAGCTGTTGGAGGAAGTCTTTGGCTAGCGGGACTTGTTCTCTTTACACGCCTTATTCCATCATCTCCTGAGGATACAACAACATCAACTGATGGAATTGTTATTTTCACTGGTGGAGAAACGCGCCTTCAAGTTGCCCTTTCTCTTTTTGAACAAAAAAAAGGGAAATATTTGCTGATTTCAGGTGTTAATCCTGAATCAAGCTTGTCAAAAACTGTTGACCAAATGCCTTTTAAATCTCAGGTGACTTTGGGGTATGAAGCGCTTGATACACTCGGAAATGCAGAAGAGACTGCCGCTTGGGCAGAAGCCAATCGTATCCGAACCTTAAGACTTATTACCTCTAACTATCACATGCCGCGCAGTCTTTTTGAACTCCGTCGGTTGCTTCCGGAGGTGCAAATTTTGTCTCATGCTGTAGTAGGAAAAAGCTTTTTGAAGCCAAAATGGTGGATTCATCCCGCCACCTTAAGTCTTGTTATCCAAGAATATAATAAATTTCTATTTGCACTTCTGCGTCGCCCGTTGGAGGATATGCAGGAATTTTTTACTGCAAGAGAGAAAACGTGACTCTTTGGCTTAGATCTCTCGCCTTTAATGCCGCTTTTTATGGGTGGACCCTATTTTGCGTGTTTTTATTGCTGCCTCTCCTTTTCTGTCCCCACACCTATGCCGTCAAAGGGGTCAGATTTTGGATTCAGGGAATATTTTGGATTTGTGACCATATTCTCGGTCTTCATCTTCAGGTTGTGGGATATGAAAAGCTTCCCAAAACACCCGTTATTCTAGCGTCAAAACATCAATCTGCTTGGGAAACTTTTGTTTTTCATTATTTATTTCCTGATCCCACGATTGCGTTAAAACGAGAGTTGCTATGGATTCCTTTTTTTGGATGGTACTTAAAAAAAGTAGGCATGATTCCTTTGTCTCGATCGAAAGGAAAAGGAGCTCAAGACTTAAAAAAACTCTTGAATAGGGCCCAAGATGCAGTTGGAAAGGGCCGGGAAATTCTGATTTTTCCGGAAGGCACACGCTCAAAACCAGGCCAAAAAGGAACCTATCAATCCGGTGTTGCCAGCCTTTATTTTCACTTGAAAATTCCAGTTATTCCCGTTGCCCATAATGCCGGCCTTTATTGGCCTCGCCGTGGATTTATTAAATATCCAGGAACAATTACCTTAGAATTCTTAGACCCCATTCATCCGGGGCTGTCTCGACAAGACTTTATGCGACGACTTGAACATGAGATTGAGGGGGAAACCAATGCATTGGCGAAGAGGGCTCAAGACAAACTGATTTGATTTTACTAATCATATGGAATTATTACCATGAAATCACTTAAATTTAAAACTATTTTAATCGAATTTTAACTTTTTTCAACACTTTAACTGGAGGGTGAGTCGTTACTTCAATAGAGGATTTTGAATATTTTTATAAATATGGTTTATTGACAAAATAGAATTCATGCTTACATGAAAGTAATATTATTGTTATAAAGGAATTTTATTATGAAGCAGATTAAAATTTTTGTTTTCTTCCTATGGGTCCTATCACCCCTTTTTCAAGGAGGGGCATTTGGTGGAGAAAGTGCTCTCCTCACACCTGACGAGAAGTACCCGCCTCATCAGCCCCACACCACACCCATCCAGCCCGTGAGTAAAGCAGAAAAAGAAGAAAAGTCAGGCATTTTTTCTGATCATCTTGTTGATAGTTGGGCTCATATTTTACCCTTTTTACTAAAAAAAGATTTAGCCCATTTAGGTCAAACATGTAGTGCAGGTAAAGCATTAATGAACTGGGAGCGCTCGCGCCGCACCGTGGAAATACCTATGAGTGAAACAACACATCAAAGTGTTAGAGCTCTCAATACTTTCAAAAGAGTTGGTCTTATACCTTCCTCTCTTCCCACAGTACACATGGATATGTTTACTTCACCCATTCCTTTTCAAAATGTCTTTGAACTGAATTTAAGCAATTGTCCTATGGGAGGATCACTTAAGTGGCTATCCGCATTTCCTTTTTTGGAGAGGTTATTTCTGTTCAAGACCCAGGTTCTTAATCTAGAGGGGATCCAACACTGCCCTTCCCTAAATCTCCTAAATATAAGAAAGACACCCATTACAGATATTTCTCCTTTAAAGGGTAGTGGCGTAAAAATATTAATTATGGATAAATTCTTGTTCGCAGACACAAACAACCTAAGCACAGTACTGAGTTTAAAAAATTTAGAAGTGTTATCCCTGAGTGGCGCAGAAGACGACGAAATTATCGGGCGCTCTCTTCAAGCTCTCATAGAAAACAAACCTCACTTAAAAGAAATTGTGAAAAAACCTCACCTAAACGAACTTGTGCTTAGGTCTGCTCCAAACACGGGGAATTAGAGCTACTTTTTTTTTCAAAGATTCCTTAATCAAAGCGATGCTTTCCTCAAACCCACAAAGCGCCATGAAGGCCCTCCATACGGGGTCCTTCATCTTGGTCCAAAAGAATTTGATAGAGGGTTTTTGAATATTTTTATCACACTCCTTTGCGTAAAAATATGAAGGACTCCCGTCCTAAAGAATTTCTGTCCCAAATCATGAACATACGTCGAAAGGTAGAAACAGTCATAGAACAACTCGTAGAGCGCTTTAAAATTCAATCTATCAGAGCAAAAGATACTTGGCACCTAACAATGAAGATAGGCAGAAAGGTATTCGCCCACTCTGTCTGTTTCCTCGTTAATAAGTCTATCAATTCGCAAATACCCCTACAGATCGAAAAACTATTGGCCTAAAACTTGCACACCGCGTTATATTATACCTTGTCACAACCAAATCATAATTTTTTGGCCATTTAGAAACATAAAGGATAATCCCTTGCTTCAAAATCGTAAAAAACTTCGTGTAAGCCTTCTCGTTGGTTTCTTGTCACTCCTTCTTTTGGGAAGTATCGGATGGTTTGCGCTTTTTGAATATAGCACCAGGTGGCTTAAAACAGAGGTGGAGAGAGGTATCGCCGACTTAAAACAAAAGGGATATGACATCTCTTATTCAAGTCTTACTTTTCAAGGCCATCCTTTATCCATCAAGGCCATTGTTCAACGCCCTCACCTCAAGGATCCTCTAGGAGTTTTTGACTGGCAGGGGCAAGAACTAAACATAAGTATGAAACCGTGGAATTGGTATAGGATAGAAGTTGCTCTCCCCCATGACCAAAAAATTTTTATCCCCCAAAATACCTCCATTCCTTTGGAGATTTTAAGTTTGGAGGGAGCTCACGGAATGCTAACCCTCACACAGCAGGGACGTCTTGATGAAGCTTCTTTCATCGTTGATTACCTTCGTTTTCTTACCAAAGATACGCCTCAGCCTATTTTTCTGCAGGCCTTATCCTTAAAGGCTAAAAATCTCTCTCATCCTCTGGACCTTTATCTCTCTGTTGCGTCAGACATCAAAGGGATGGAGGCTTTTTTCAACGGAACACCTTCTTCTCAGCCCTTTGTCTTCTCTCTAGACGCGACTCTTGCGGGCTTTCAAGGAAAGACTCTTCCTCGCTCTTATGCTGAGTGGAGAGATGGGGGAGGAGTTCTTGATGTAAAACTTCTGAAACTGATGTGGCCTCCTATTACAATGACGGCAGAAGGCACCGTAACCTTTGATAAGGATATGTACCCGTTAGGGTCTTTTTCAAGCCGCATTATAGGATATCAAGAAGCCTTAACCCACTTGGTGGAGACAGGCTGTGTGAAGAAAAAAAATGCGTCTATGGTTTCTTTTGTGCTGGATATGATGAGCCGGGTTGATGGAGCGGGCAGCAAGCATCTAACGGTTCCCATTACCCTCCAAGATCGAAAAGTATCTGTAGGCGCCATTCCTCTTTGGAAGATGGAGTAATTTGTCGTTTGTTTTCTACTTAATATATTTAAGAGTACTCAACACGTAAATCAGATGGAGTAAAAGGTGAAAAATATTTATTTTTTTGTAGCATTGATGGTTTTTAGCTCTCAAAGTGTTCTTTGCATGAATGGTTCAGAGACGGATACAAAACAAACTATCCCTCCCAAAAAAACACCAGCGGCAGAAAGTAGGAAGAAAAAAACTTCAGCTTTAGAGCGACTTCACAATATGTACCTGGACCAGAGTGGGGCTTTTTACTATAGAGAATCCAAGCGCACCGAGTCGTCAACCGAAAAAAAGAGTAGCAGAAAACCATCACCATCTTGACAAAAGCTCACTATTTTATAAGGCGAGCGTTGACTTAAAATAGTACTACTGCAATGTCTCTTTACCCTGTACTTTCTCTTGTTGAGCTTGTTGTTCTTGAGTCACTTGCCGTTGGTAGAGCTCTGCAAAGTCAACAGGAGTTAAGAGGAGAGACGGATAACCGCCCTCTTGCGTTGTAGAGGCCACAATATTACGCGCAAAGGGGAATAGAATACGCGGACACTCAATCATTAAAATAGGGCGAAGATAATCATCCGGTACATCTTTCCCAATGGTAAAGACGCCTGCATATTCAAGGTCTAATAAAAAGACTTTCTTATCCTTACGCTTAGCGTCAACTTGAATGCGCAAGACAACTTCAAAAGAACGATCCGCTAAGTTATGCGCTTGGGCTTCGATGTGAATCGAAATTGAAGGGCTTTCCTCAGTCGATGTAATATTAGAGAGAGCCGCCGGGTTTTCGAAAGAAAGATCCTTGATGTATTGAGCATTGACGGCAAGGGGTGCTTGGACATCACTTTCTGGGGTTGCTTTACTATTTGGTTTTTTTGCCATCTTTTTTTCCTTTCAAAGTAAATTTTATCCATCACTATGGCATAAATGAGTGGAAAAACAAGACTTAGAAAGATTTTGATAGGTTTTTTGAAGAGATCAGTCTTGGTGAATGATCCTAACTTGTGATAAGAGCATCTTATGAAGACAATGAACCCGCTCCACCTTGTTGTTTTGGCCGCAGGCCAAGGAACACGCATGAAATCTGATACTCCCAAGATTCTTCATTCTTTGGGAGGACGACCTCTGCTTTATTATGTCCTCGAGTTGGCCCAACAGATGAATCCTCAAGAGACGGTTCTCGTTGTAAATCCTGCTTTAAAAGATCTAGAAACACCCTTTTCTCATAAAACTGTAGTGCAACACCCAGCGCGTGGGACGGGGGATGCGATCAAATGCGCGTTGCCTCATTTAAAAGAGGAAGGCCATGTGCTTGTTCTCTATGGGGACACACCCCTTATTCGACGCGAAACCTTAGACCGTATGATGACGCTAAGCCAGACTCACCCTGAGTTAGCCGTAATTCTGTTAGGGATGTGCCCTCATGATGCGCAAGGATACGCGCGCCTTCTTCTTAATGAAAAAGGCGACCTTGAGGATGTTATTGAATATAAGGATTTAACTGCTTCCCAAAAAGAAATCCCCTTATGTAACTCAGGAGTTATGCTCATACGAGCAGACCTTTTAGGGTCTCTCCTCCCAAGCTTGACTGCCAATAATGCAGCAAAGGAATATTACCTGCCCGAGCTTGTAAAAATTGCGCGCCAAAAAGGCTATGCCTGTGGGTTTGTAGAAGGAGACGCCTCTGAGTTTATGGGTATTAATACCCGACAAGATCTGGCAAAAGCAGAGGCCACTCTCCAAGATCGCTGGCGGAATCAAGCGATGGAAGCAGGGGTGACCTTAAGAGATCCCCATCATATTTATTTTAGCTATGATACAAAGGTAGCCTCCGATGTCACCCTGCATCATTTTGTAATCCTTGGCCCTGGTGTTGTCCTTGATAAGGGAGCAGAGATTCTTCCTTTCTGCCAGTTAAGCGACGCCTATGTAGGGCCTGGTGCGCGTGTAGGGCCCTTTGCCCATTTGCGAGGGGGGGTTAGTTTGGAAGAAAAAGCGGAAATTGGCAACTTTGTGGAAGTTAAAAAGTCTACCTTTGGCGTACGCGCGAAAGCAAAGCACTTAAGTTATATTGGAGATACCGAGGTTGGGTCTCATAGCAATATTGGTGCCGGGACAATCACGTGCAATTATGATGGATTTCACAAATCAAAAACCTCCATTGGGGAGAGTGTTTTTATTGGATCTAATTGTGCTCTTGTAGCGCCCCTTTCCATTGGAGATCATGCCATTGTAGGAGCCGGAAGTGTGGTGACTAAAGATGTAGAAAGTCGAGCGCTTGCTATTGCTCGTGGTAAGCAAACAGTGATCGAAAAAGGCGCAGATACATTTCGAAAAAAGCGTCAAAAAGGAAAGGACTTCTAAATCTATGTGCGGAATTATTGGCATTGTCGGCAGTCATCCTGTGGGGCAAAGACTTCTTCATGGCCTTGAAAAGCTTGAATATCGTGGCTATGACTCGGCAGGTATTGCCACTATTTATAATGGCAAAATTCAAAGACTACGTGCTGAAGGGAAGCTGGTTAATCTTAAGGAGAAGTTTTTAGCCCATCCCCTTGAAGGGCATAATGGAATAGGCCATACACGCTGGGCAACCCATGGGCAACCGTCAGAAATTAATGCTCACCCCCAGGCGAACCCTAAAGTTGCCCTTGTGCACAATGGCATTATTGAAAACTACGCGGAGTTGCGTCACGAGCTAGAAGATAAAGGGTATAGCTTTGAGAGCGAAACAGACACGGAAGTTATCGCCCATCTCATTGCTCTTTATATGGAGAAAGGCCTTCCTCCTCAAGAGGCCGTTGCAAAAACCTTAAAGCATCTTAAGGGAGCCTTTGCCTTAGCGATTTTATTTACGGGCTATGACAACCTTCTCATCGCAGCGCGTCAAGGGGGAAGCCCTCTTGCGATTGGCTATGGGGAGGGAGAGATGTATGTGGGGTCAGATGCAATCGCCCTTGTCTCTTTAACACAAACCATTTCTTATCTTGAGGATGGAGATTGGGCTGTTTTATCTCCAGAAAAAGTCAGCATTTTCGATAAAGAAGACAAACCGATTCAGAGATCCATTCAGCAAAGCCATCTTTCTGAAAGTGTGGTGGACAAGGGTGAGTATGATCATTTTATGGTGAAAGAAATTTATGAGCAACCGCGCGCCCTTGAAAAAACGCTTGCTTCATACCTCACGGAGGGAACTCTTTCTTTGCCCTCTTTGCCATGGGCATCCCTAACACGCTTAAGCATTTCAGCGTGCGGAACAGCCTATTACGCAGGGCTTATTGCCAAATATTGGTTTGAACGATTTGCGCGTCTTCCTGTTGATGTTGATGTTGCCTCAGAGTTTCGCTATCGTGCACCGCCCCTTGCTGAAAAGGGGATCAGTCTCTTTATCTCTCAGTCGGGCGAGACCAGCGATACATTGGCAGCAATTGACTACGCAAAGTCTCAAGGACAGACAATTGTTTCTATTGTGAATGTACCGGAAAGCTCCATTGCACGAGGCTCCGATGTGCTTCTTTTGACCCAAGCAGGCCCAGAAATTGGCGTCGCCTCGACCAAAGCGTTTACGACACAACTGGTTGTTCTAGCCCTTCTGGCCCTTGAAGCAGGCAGAACTCGAGGAGTTTTGACTGACAAGGATTTTGAAGAAAAGCTCTTTGAATTGCGGTTTTTGCCCGCGCTGTGTGAAAAGGTTTTATCACAAGGTCCCGCCATAAAGACCCTTGCTCAGTCCCTTGTAAACGCAAAAGATGTGCTCTTCCTAGGACGAGGGACAAGTTATCCGTTGGCTCTTGAAGGTGCCTTGAAGCTTAAGGAAATTAGTTATATCCATGCGGAAGGCTATGCAGCAGGAGAGATGAAGCACGGTCCTATCGCTCTTCTTGAGCCTGCTCTTCCGGTTGTGGTGCTAGCTCCTTTTGATGACCTTTTTGAAAAGACGGCGTCCAATATTCGAGAAGTTGTGGCGCGCGGAGCACCAGTTATTGTTCTGACTGACAATAAGGGGGCCCGTCAACTAGCGTCTCTTTCCCTTGATCTCTTAATTTTACCGGAAACAACATCTCTTCTATCGCCGCTTGTTTATACTCCTCCTCTACAGCTTCTAGCCTATTACACGGCTCTTTTGAAAGGGACAGATGTTGATCAACCTCGCAATTTAGCAAAATCAGTGACGGTAGAATAGAAGTCGCCTCAAAAAAAAGAATTATTTCTTCTGCATCACTTAATAAGTTTTTAAATAATTTATGCTATATTTTATTTTAAATGGAGCGTTCATCGAAAGAGAAATCACAAATGGAAAAAATTAAGTGTTCTCTCGCTATCCTTGCTTCTTTTATATCAATAGACCCTTCTTTAGCAGCGGAAGGTCCACAAAAAAATCTCCCTTCTCAAACACTTGAAGACATTAATACAAAGGAACAAGCTACTATAAACTTTGTTAATAAGGCTATCGATTACTACATTGATCATGGGCTTGAGGAGTCTATTGGATCGTTTAGAGACCAGAACGGTCCTTTCTGTAAGAAATATACTTATGGGTATGGGGGAATTAATGTTGCAACGACAGAAGGAGTGTTATTATCTTCTTGTAAGTACCCCGGGTTAGTAGGCAGTAATATATTGGCGTGGCGAAGCCCCGATGGAAGATTAATTAATCAAGACCTTTTTAAAGCTGCTAAAGAAAGTCCCTATGGGGCAGAAACACCTCAAAATATTACAAACCTGAACCCGATGACTGGAAAGGCAAGTGCCTATAGACATTTTGCACGATCGGTAAATGGACTCGTATTTTTTAGCCATATTTATAACAATGCTCCCTTGCATAAAGATCTTGTCCCTTCAGAGGATATAGCTAGGGCGCAAGATCCTAAAAATGCAAAGCCTGTCGATCTGAATGTCGTGTGCTTAAAGTAAATTTTAGAGCCTATCTCACCACGGGTGCTTTTCGAGAAATAGGACGGCGTTGCCATGGCCGATGATGGCGTGAGGGGCGTACTTTTTCAAGGCGAAGGCCGTGAGGGGTGAGCCAAAGAGCATGGCTTCCTCCGCGCCATAAATCATACCAATCAAGGGTATGATAGGCATCCGGACAAGCTTTTTGACTGGGCTCCAGACGGATTAAGATAGCCCCTTTCACACAAGGCTGATTTTCTTTGACAGAAGAAATCACAATGGGAATATCTTGAAAAGCAGCTTCACAAACCCCCTCCTTACAAGTCAAAGGCTTTATCTCTTGAGCCGCTAAATGTTTTTTCCAAACGTCAGCAACAAACTTTCCTTTTCGCAGGGAGTTAAGGTGAAGGACGTTGTTGTCATAAAGTGCTACAAGCTTCCCTCGCCCATCAATGAGAAGATGCGGAGGGTCTCCCCAAAAGGCCGCCAAGAAACCCAAAAAAATAGGAAAAATACCCCATTTCCGCCACGGCTGTTGCCATAGGCAAAGCCAAAGGCCTCCTCCAACAATAAAAACAAAAGAAAAGAGAGGAGGATGGGCCACAGGGATATTCGTGCCCGACCAAGCAGAAACGGTTGAAGCAATTTTCACCAAAAGGGTGATGGATTTTTCAAAAATGAAGAGCGGGCCTTCTCCTAATCCCAGGGGAGACAGAAGACAGCTGAGAAAAGCGAACGGCATAATAACAAGGCTGGTCAAGGGAACGGCCACAAGGTTGGCCTCAACCGCATGCAAGCTAAAACGATGAAAGAGATAGATTGTAAAGGGAAGTGTTGCAAGAGTTGCCAGAAAGGAGGTAAAGGCAAGACCGCCTCCATAAAGAAGAAATTTTCGAAAAATACCCCCGCGCACAACCCACGCGGAGAGTGGGTTTCTCCAAGTCTCATAGCCTGCAATCAGGCCAATAACAGCCGCAAAAGAAAGCTGAAAACTGGGGCCTAAAAGAGCTTCCGGCGTGATAAGAAGAATGAAAAAAGCAGCAACCGCTACAGTTCTCATAGAAAGGGCCGTTCTGTCTATGAGAATAGCTCCCATGACAAGGCTGATCATAATAAAGGCCCGTTGTGCTGGAATACCGAATCCTGACAGGACCAGATAAAGAAAAGTCATAAAAATCGTGCCAAGAGCTGCGATTTTCTTACTGTTGTAGGAAAGACAAAGGGAGGGAATAAGCGCCACCCCTCGCCTGATGATCATAAAGACAACTCCTGCAATGATCGTCAAATGAAGACCTGAAATGGCAAGAATATGCGCAAGGCCTGAGTTGATAAAATCCTCCCGCACTTCTTCCGGAATAGCGGCCTTATCTCCTGTAATGAGAGCAGCTGCAATTGCCCCTTCAGGGGAGGATAAATGAGTCAGAAAAAAGGCTGTAATTTCTTCGCGCCTCTTTTCAAGACGCGTTGACCAGGAAGAAGCGTCCCCTAAAATTTCTGGAATTGAGAGGATGAATCCAGTAGCTCCAATGCCTTGAAAATAAGCTTGACGACGAAAGTCAAACCCTCCAGGAAGCCCTGGATCGGTGAGAGGAGACAGCTTTGCTGTTACGCGAATGACTTGCCCCGGCCAAAGGCGCTCTCGTTTTCCCTTTAAGGTCAGGCGAACCTTTTGAGAAAGGGGGAACGTCGTGTCTGCTTTGAGATCTGTTAAAATAAGCCGTTGAAAAAACGTGCCCGTTTTCGTGGGTTTAAGCTCTAGCTGACTGACTGTTCCTGTTAAAGTCAAAGGGGGCAAGGAATAGTGTAACATGTCTGTGTGTAAAAAATGGGTCCTTAAAAGGGCGGCGGAAAACCCCAGAGCCACAAGGCTTAGGCTTAAGATAAAAAAACGAAACGGGCTCAGCCTTAGTCTCCATAAGGAGAGGCAAAACAAGGAAATCCCTCCGTAAGCCCATTCTTTCGCGGGCTCAAAGGGAAGGCTGAAATAAAGGGCAATTCCCACACCCAGAAAAACGGGGAACCAGAGAGGCCACCGTTGAAAGTCATTGAAAACGTATGAAAAAAGTCGCTCCTTAAAAATCATAGCCTTTGTCTGTTTTTTGCCTTAAATTCATCATAGGTTGATTCATTTATTAAAAGGAAGCCCCATGTCGATGATCGTTCGCTTTGCCCCCTCACCCACGGGATATCTCCATATTGGCAGTGCACGAACAGCGCTTTTTAATTGGCTTTTTGCGCGCCATCATAAGGGCAAGATGTTGCTTCGCATTGAAGATACGGACCGAGCCCGTTCCACGGAAGAAGCCGTTGACGCTATTTATAAAGGTCTGGAGTGGCTGGGAATTGACTGGGATGAAACACCCGTCCATCAGTTCGCGCGCATGGAACGCCACACGGAAGTTGCCTATCAGCTTTTAGAGAAGGGCATGGCCTATCGGTGCTATTGCACCCCTGAGGAGCTGGAAACCATGCGAGAAGAAGCGCGAGCAAAAAACCTTCCTCCCCGCTATGATGGGCGGTGGCGAGATCGCTCCCCTGACGAGGCTCCCTCAGGAATTAAGCCCGTTATTCGCTTCAAATCTCCTCAAACAGGGGACACGGTTATCCATGACCTGGTGCAAGGAGAGGTCAAAGTCCCCAATTCCCAATTGGACGATATGATTTTGTTAAGGGCGGATGGCACGCCTACTTTTAACCTATCTGTTGTGGTAGATGATCATGATATGGGCATTACCCACATCATTCGAGGAGATGACCATCTCACCAATATGTTTCGCCAATTTCACATCTTTAAGGCTATGGAGTGGAAAGTGCCGCACTATGCCCACATTCCTTTAATCCATGGAGCGGATGGGGCAAAGCTCTCCAAGCGCCATGGCGCCTTGGGCGTTGAAGCT
>JACPNY010000055.1 GCA_016185255.1 Pseudomonadota bacterium | reverse complement strand
GACTGCTCCCCAGCCGGAGGCCGCGGTGTTTTTTGGGGGGGGGCATGAATAGATCTTGGGGTTGACGCAACATAGACATACACGCAAGAATGGTGGAATATTTCTGGATGTTATAGATAACTCTGGATTATCGATGTCGACCTCTTCTCTTCAGACGCAGAGCTACGACCTCGCCAAAGGGATGGAGTTTGTCGCTCTTTGGATAATGATTGTGTTTTGTCTAGTCTTATTCTTCAGTTTTCGTGCTCAATATCGCCTAATGAATACATATGATGCCTTGAACTCATTTAATCCTACACGTGAGAAACGCATCCAAGTAATGCTCGCACATATTAAAAGGGTGATTTTTTCAGTTTTGGGATATCAGGGAGAAGAAAGAGAACGTCAGTCGCTTGATCAGCTTAATGCCAAGTGGATGTTGGAAAACATTGGTAAAATTTCAATTCGCTTTTTTGTCTTCTATTTTATTTATATTTGGGCGCTCATTCTCACGACAAGAGCGCTACTGATTGATCAGGACACAGGACACGTTCAGATTATTTCCTATACATCAAAACAAATTTTCGGATTTTTGATGATCGGTATTTATATAGTGACGAATTCGGCATGCGATATGCTTTCAATTTATGTCACCATAAGAAATCTAGAAAAAATAAAACAGAACCCGCGGCTCGCCGTCGCAACGATGTATTTAGTGAATAATCTTGTTTATTCATTTTTCTTTTTCATGCTGTCTCAACTAGTTTCAAATCTGATATGGCCACTTAAAACCAATATGGATATTCCACTGGCCGATCGGTTTTTCAGCCCTGCGATCGCTCTTTGGCCCTATGCCTTTGTCCTGGATGCAAGTTCATCCTCGCCTGAGTATGTGCATCCAATATTTCCTGGTCAGTTACTAATTACCGGAACGGTATTCTTGCCAACACTAGTGATTGTGCTGTTGTTTATCGTTTTAAGTTTGTCCATCCTGGCAGTTCAATATCTAAAAAGATTTCTTATCATGCACGACTTGGCGCTTCTTGGCGTGAACGTCACGCTCCCTCCCGGACAAGAACCAGTAATCCAATTTCGGTGCATCAACGCCCTCACGGTCGGCATAACATCTTCACTGATCGCCACGGTAATTTTCGAATGGCTGAGACTTATTCGTTCTTCCGTTTGACGACAAAATGCGCGACTCGAATTTGACCATATTTATGTGAAAACGCAACTTGACTTGATGATAAAAAATATTCCCAAATCCGAATAATCTTTGTCACATCGGAGTTGCTTATGCCTCGACGTTTTAGAGCGGTTTCGCATTGGATCCGATTGCTGAACAAGTTATTCTTCCAGCGCTCCAGCGTTGCAAAATAGTTAGACTTGTCGTGAGAGAATAGGGATATCAACTGGCAGTTCGATTGTTCTATCCCTGAAACGACTTCAGAAATTGTTGGAATATAGCCACCCGGAAAGATATTTTTATCGATCCAGGCGTCCGTCGATGTTTCACATTCATCAATCATCGAATGGACAAGCGCTATACCATCGCGGTTCATAAAGTTAGCGATCTTGTCGAAGAATAATTTATATTGGTACTTGCCGACATGTTCGAGCATTCCGATGGATATGACTCGGTCAAATTTAAATGTTGGCTCATACTTGGCGAAGTCCGCGTTGATAAACTGCAGTCGCTGTATTGCCGGGCTCTTCTGCTTACGATGATTGCAAAATGCCACCTGCGCATCGGATATAGTGATCCCAGTTACATCGCAACTATACATTTCGGCGAGCGGAAACGCCGCGTACCCCCAACCCGTTCCCAAATCGAGCACTGAATGCCCCTCGCGGATTGAGAGCCTAGCTGAAATTAATTTTAATTTGTTTTTTTGAGCGTCCTCCAAAGAATTTGCTTCATTTTCGAAAAAGGCGCACGTGTAACAAAGGGATGGCCCGAGGATTAACGATATAAACTCGGGGTCCGTATTATAGTGCTCAACCACAGCTCTCGTTGAGCGGATAGGAAAGACTCTTTGCTTGAGCGCGTCGCGAACAATATGGAATCGATTTGAAATTAAAAACCATTTTTGCAATCTCGAACTTTCTTGCGATCGAATTAGGTAGAGAAAATCGTAGAGCCTTTCAGGTTGGACGGCCCAATAGCCGTTAACGTAGGACTGCCCAAGCATGATATCTGGCTTGAACAATATCTGCCCAGCGCGATACAAGTTCGGCAATTTCAAAAATATCGCGGTTTTGTCTTTTTCGCTGTCGCCGGTAAAGACGATTTGATCTCTGTCTGAACTAAAGAGAGCGTTGAATATCCGACGTAGTATCCAGGCCTCAATGGATCGCCCATGTATCCTATCGCGGAAAGTCGGGGAGCCGCCAGTCGACATCGATAATCCAGAGTTAT
>JACPNY010000075.1 GCA_016185255.1 Pseudomonadota bacterium | reverse complement strand
TTTTTGCTGACGACAGAAGATACCACTGTTGGCTTTCAACGTCGTGATGAGACTCTAAGAAAGCTAAAGGAGGCCTTCCTTGAGCCACGGCAGAAAAGGAAACACTTTCAACTGCAGGCGTACTATGATCTACAGAAGCTTTAGCTTCTGGAAGAGGCTCAATCTTAGGATGAGCTTCAACCGTTACTATGGGTAATGGTTGTCCTTTGGACTCTGAAGCAGGAGACCTTTTAGCAACAGGCAGAGTTTGAGGCTTTTGAGAAGACTCTGACACTAGAGGGACAAAAACTTTTCTAGAATCCGTTGCAGGGCGAGGAGAAGAGGTGGTGGATTTGTTTGTGACTTCTTTCTTTAAGGGCTCTTCATCAACCTCAATATCTGCTGGAAACATCGTGCTATCGGCACAAACTTTGATTTGTTGCAAACAACACATCATCACGCCCAGTGCCACAGAAAAATAAAAACCTCTCGTAATTCTCTTCTTACAAAAGAGATTTTCTGTATTCTGGGTCATGTGATGTCTCCCGTTTAATGAATTTATATTAATGGCTTGCACATAAGCAATCGAAAAGCAATAGAATTTTCCGTTGGATATAACCATGTTCCCTCTTGCTTCAGAATACAAAAGGAGAAGTTAGGATGTATCGATAGTCGCGGATACAAGGGCGACTTGATGTCGTACTGAGGAAAAACCAAACAAAACTCCGTCATTGCGAGTTCCGCGACAGCAGAGTATGACAATCCAGGCCTAATACCATTCATCAAAAATAATTACCTGTCATCCCGAACCTTTAGTCCCGGCCTTGAGCCGGGATCATTTCGGGATCTCGTGCCAATAAGATCCTGAAATAAACTTGTCCTCTAAGTTGACCAAGGGATTCAGGATGATAGCTGGGGAGATGCAGACCTTATTTATGAGAAATGGCTTACTTCCAACGCCACCCCTTGCCTTGTAGAGCATTTGAAAAAGAAGCGATCCCTCTCGCTGTTTCAACTTCTACGTTGTGAGCTAGGACAGCTCCCTTATCTGACTCATCAGCAGGTCTTGGCTTATTTACGGAGCGGTAAAGTCCTGTTGGCTTGGGTTCTGAAGTAACTCCAAGGGTTGCGATACGTTTACTTTCTGCCTCTGCCCTCAACACCGCAAGGTCATTTTCTGCTGCTTCTTTCTTCAGTCTGGAAATTTTTGCCGCTCGTTCAGCCTCCATTAGCTCTACGTCATCCATGGCAATAACAGGACTTCCACAAACTGCACTCGCAACAAACACCAAAACACTTATCTTCTTTACATTAATCATAAGGCTCTCCTTTTTTAATTAAAGACAAATTATTTACTATGTTTACTTACAGAAAAAGTTAGCATACCTTTAGGGATAAAAGAATTTTACTCCTTGTCTTTTTTTCAACTCGACAGTTTTGTGGCTTTTTTCGCTTACTCTCTCTTCTCCAAATGCAACCGTACTCTCTTCACCATCTCCTCAGGAGGGGTTTGATGGTTGAAATGGGCCACATACTTCCCATCCTTATCCATAAGATAAATGATAGAGGAATGATCCATCAGATAATCCTGGCCTCCCCGCTCTTCAGAGGCCCGCGCCCCATGGACACGGTATGCTTTCATGGCTTGATCGATTTTATCTTTTGACCCTGTCAGCATCACAAAGTTTTTGTGGAAATTTTGTGCATAATTGTGGAGCTGGGACGTTGTATCACGATCGTGATCAATTGTAATAAAAACTGGCTGGATGGTGTGGTCATTCCCCAACTTATCCATTGTTTGCGTCATATTATACAAGGCCGTTGGACAAATATCCGGGCAATAGGTATACCCAAAATAAACCAGCATGGGTTTGCCCTTAAAATCTGTGTCTCTCCACGTTTTTCCATTCCCATCAACTAATTCAAAAGACCCCCCAATGGTGGGTAATGGATCTTGAGGGCCAGGGAGATCATGAGAGAGCGCTGCCGTCTGAGAAGCCTTTTGAGTCTGAACAATGCCTAAGATCGCAAAAAGGCCCACCGCAAGGCTAATGGCACTTAATGTTAATAAATTGCGCTTTTTTCGTCGCATACGCGTTAAAACGCCTCTTTTCCAGCTTGTTTATTAATTTATTCCCTTTAATGACTGCCGCGTCAAGTTCTTCTTTTGGGTTTTTTCTACTCCATTAATTTTTCTCTACACTCGGAAGAAGTTTCAATCTATTTTATGAAGTTAATAAAATAAGATTTACAAAAAAGGCATCTTATGAAGGCTACGCATTTACATTTCACAGAACTCCTATTTTTAAGCATGCTTCATTTGTTCCTCTTCTGTGGAACACCCTCTTTCTCTAAAGACGCTGACAAAATTTCCTTGCAGAAAGAAACAAAAGAGACTCTCGGTTCACAAGAGTGGGTGAAGGAAAAAATAAAATTATATCCTGAACTCCACTGGCTTCTTGATGCCGCCGCACAACACACGCAAGAGGGAAAATCGGAAAAATTTGATCATAGTTGGTCAAAGAAAATTACCGACCAACATTATCCAGAGTTTGAAAGAACACTTCTCAGCCTATTAAATCTTCATCTTATAGCTGATGGAAGTGACTGCTCTTATGCCTACTTTGTAACGCTCCAACCTTCTGAAGAAAAGATTTCACGCACTCATTTCGCACGCCTTCATGAATTTGCTACCAGTATCATCAAGAATGATCCCGAGCAGCTTAAAGCCATAGAAATTAACCTTCTTCTAGGAGACATGGGGAAAACCCCCTTAGCTCACAAAAAAGCCCAGACATATGGCATCACAGAGGCAGATCATGATCTCTTTTTGGAGGCTTGCCTAAAGAAATGCCCACAAATCTTTCCTACATTCATTGAAGCGCCAGAAAAAATCCAATTAATGATTAAAGAAAACACAGGCCTTCTTCACTTTGGACACCTTGCTCATGTAGAGGGCGGGCCAGAAATTCTTACCAAACTTAAGACATCAGAAGTATTTAAGAAAAATCCAAAAGACTTCGATTTTGACATCCTAACCTACATATGTGATCTGAGTGCTGCTCGGGGGCACGAGGATAATAGAGGCTCAAAAGTCCTCACAGAGAATACTTTCAAAGTCATAGAGGCCGTAAAAGACACTCTTCATTTTCTTGCAAAACATGATGAAAAAAGGGCATTGCAATTTTACCTTAACAAACGCGCAGACTGGCTAGGGCTGCCTAAAAATGAAAAAAGCATCTATGTTTTAGCTCGCTTTGGAGCCATGATGAGACTCTTTTCAAAAGCCGATGGAGAAGCTCTAAAACAAGCCTATGCGTCCCTCTCAAAAGAACAAAAGAAAATTATCAATCAGGCCTTTGACCCCTTAGTTTACAGAAATGAAAGAACCCCTACGTATGTTCCAGCTTTACTCGTTAACGTATTAGACTCTTATTTAAAACAAGGCTTAACTAGAGCTGACGCAATTAAAGGATGTATTCACAAAGGGGCACTGTTTGTTGCGACTGTTTTAAATCAATATCGCATGGGCATGGCCAATCAGCCCTACAATCCTAATCTTACTCTTAATTTCAATAAGGTTGCAGGACAAGCAAGAGATAACCTTAATCTCCTTGAAAATCCCTCTTTTCTCATTAATTCCGAGGGGCTTATTAAATTCAAATAGACAGTGGCTTTTAGCTATCCAACCTCTGCTTCAACAAGGTATTTACAAGTTCTGGATTAGCCTTTCCTGCCATAGCCTTCATCACTTGCCCCACAAAGAAACCAAAGAGTTTTTCTTTTCCACCCCTGTATTCTTCTACCATTGATCCATTCTCTGCCAGTACCTTGTCAATGATAGCGATAATGGCACCATCATCGGAGACCTGTTGAAGGCCGTGCTCTTTTATCAAAATCTCAGCTTCTTTCCCTGTCTCCCACATCAAAGAAAACACTTCTTTAGCTATTTTTCCAGAAATAACTTCTTTTTGAATTTCTGTTATAAGTCCCGAAAGATGTGCAGGAGAAATGGGACATGCCTCAAGAGCCTTATTCTCCCGATTTAAGGCTCCAAACACTTCTCCAATCAGCCAGTTAGCCAAAAGCTTAGCCGTCTTAGGGGTAAGCGGGTCAAGACACTTAAGGGCTTCTTCAAAATAAGACGCCGTTTCCATCTCTGAGACAAGAACGGCCGCATCATAAGCAGAAAGTTCATAGTCCTTCATAAAGCGCGTTTTTTTTGCGTCAGGAAGTTCTGGCAAGGTCTTGCGAATTTCCTCGACCCACTCCGCTTCTAAGACAAGAGGGGGTAAGTCGGGATCAGGAAAATAACGATAATCATGAGCTTGCTCTTTATTGCGCATTGGCCGCGTGGTTCCACGAGATGAATCAAAAAGGCGAGTTTCCTGCACGATTTCTTGTCCCTCTTCAAGAAGGGCCACCTGACGCTCCGCTTCATAATGAATAGCTTGCGCTAAAAATTTGATGGAGTTTACATTCTTAATTTCAGCTCGCGTGCCAAAGGAAGCTCCCGCCTTTCGGACAGAAACGTTAACATCTACGCGCATGCTTCCCTGATCCATATTTCCATCACACGTGCCTAAACACCTCACAATGGCACGGAGTTTTCGCACATAAGCAGCGGCTTCTTCCGCACTCCTTATGTCAGGTTCAGAGACGATTTCCATGAGTGCCACACCCGCACGATTAAGATCTATATAGGATTTATCGGGGTGCTGATCATGAATACTTTTCCCGGCATCTTGTTCAAGATGCAAGCGCGTAATCCCAATCCGCCGCGTTGTACCATCTTCAAGCTCAATGTCCAAATACCCCTTGCCCACAATGGGACGTGTAAATTGGGAAATCTGATACCCAGCTGGAAGATCAGCGTAAAAGTAATTTTTTCGATCAAAGACAGAGACAAGATTAATTTCTGCATTGAGGCCAAACCCTGTTTTTACGGCTTGTCTAACACACACCTCATTAATAACTGGCAACATGCCCGGCATGCCTGCATCCACAAAAGAGACTTGTGTGTTTGGCTCCGCCCCAAACGCTGCGGCAGCCCCTGAAAAAAGCTTTGACTGTGCCGTAACCTGAGCGTGAACTTCAAGGCCAATCACCAACTCCCATGGTCCTGAAGAGCCTTCATAAAAGTATTTATTATCCATGAAAATTTTACCTCTCTAAAAAGGGCGTAAACCCAGCCGCATCCTCTAGAACCCGAGCCATTCGGAAAAGAACGGTCTCATCAAAAGCCGGACCAATAAGCTGAAGTCCTAAAGGCAACCCTTCTTTTGACAACCCTGCTGGAACAGACATCCCGGGAAGACCTGCAAGATTGGCAGGAACTGTCAACACATCATTCAGATACATAACAACCGGATCGGTGGGTGTTTCATCAAGAGCAAACGCTGCCGTTGGTGTTGTCGGCGTTAAAATCACATCAACCTTTTGAAAAGCAAGCTGAAAGTCTTGAGCAATCAGCGCTCGTACCTTTTGAGCCTTTAAGTAATACGCATCGTAATAGCCTGCAGACAGCACATAGGTGCCCATGAGAACTCGCCGTTGAACCTCCGCCCCGAATCCCTCACTACGCGTGTTTTCATAAAGCTCATCCAATGTGCGCCCTGGAACCCGAAGTCCATACCGTACTCCATCATAGCGCGCAAGGTTCGATGAAGCTTCTGCTGGCGCCAACACATAGTAAGCCGGAAGGCTATATTTGCTATGAGGCAAACTTATATCAATGATTTCAGCTCCGGCTTCCTTAAGCCAAGCGGCTCCCTTTTCCCAAATATTTACAATATCAGCATCCATCCCCTCAAGGCGGTATTCTTTTGGAATTCCCACCCGAAGACCTTTGACACCTTGACTCAGACTCTTTTCAAAAGAAGGCACCTCACGCGTCGAAGAGGTGGAGTCTTTGGGGTCATGGCCCGCCATCACTTCCAAAAAAAGCGCTGCATCGCGCACATCACGTGTGATGGGGCCTGCCTGATCAAGGGAAGACGCAAAGGCGATAATACCCCACCGAGAACAACGTCCATAGGTTGGTTTAATCCCCACAGTTCCTGTAAAAGCCGCAGGCTGGCGGATGGATCCACCCGTATCTGTTCCTGTAGCAGCTATGGCAAGGCCAGCTGCTACAGCAGCCGCTGATCCACCAGAAGACCCTCCTGGTGTTAGATCTTTCCCATTACTCCCCTTCCAGGGGCTAATAACATTCCCATAATAACTGGTAATATTCGCCGACCCCATGGCACAGTCATCCATATTGGCTTTACCAAGGAAAACAGCCCCTGCGTCTTTTAATTTTTGAGTCACCGTCGACTCGTAAGAGGGCTTAAATCCTTCTAAAATATGAGACGCAGCCGTTGTTTGAATTCCTTCTGTACAAAAGATATCTTTAATAGCAAGAGGAAGCCCTTCCAAGGCCCCTCCCTCTCCCTTCGCCAAGCGCTTATCGCTTTCTTTAGCCATCCCAAGGGCAATCTCTGGAAGTTCTAAAATATAAGCGTTCATCCCTCGATGGTGAGCCATAGCGTCAAGATAGGCCTGGGTTAACTCAAGAGACGAAAATTTCTTTTGACGTAAGCCTTCTCTTGCATCAGCAAGAGTAAGGCGAATAAGATCGTTTTTTAGGGTCATTCTTTATTCCACCACTTTTGGGACAACGAACATGTTACACGCAACCTCAGGAGCATTCGCAAGAATTTTCTCTACATAATTTCCATCATTAATCACATCCTTTCGGATAGGCATAAAGGGAGTATTGACCCCTGCCATGGGCTCCACCTGAGAAGTATCGACTTCACTCAACTGCTCAATAAAGTGTAAGATTCGGTTCAAATCTTGTTGCATAGGGCCAACACGATCATCACTCAGCTTAAGGCGCGCCAGGGTTGCAATCCGTTTGACGGTTTTTTGATCTAATGACATCCTCGTCTCTCCATGCTATTTACTCATAAGTCTTACTCGCTTTTTTAATTGGGGTTAAGAGGAAAAAACACACGTGATCAAAGATCCCATTCTTTTATGGACCATTGTAGGGGGTGCATCAGGAACGATTCTGGGTCTGGCCGGAACGGGAGGAGGTGTTGTTTCCATTCCTCTCCTCATGATATTAGGCGGCTACGATATTAAAGAAGCCTCCGCCTATGGCCTCCTTGCCTTATCCGTAGGAGCCACCTTAAGCTGGTTTATACGACGACAAAACACTCTCTACCCCATTGCAGCCATCCTCATTATTTTTGCAGGAACAGTTGCCTACATCTCCGCCCCTTTAAAAGCTATTTCTCCCTCTTGGGTTATCATCGCTCTTTTGAACGTAACCTGTCTTTTTAGCCTTTATAGTTTATGGGTTCTTCGCAAACCAGAAGACCCTGGAGAAGACCGCCCTCTTGTCTATCGGCTTAAAACCGCTACCATCGGCGGCATGATTACAGGCTTTTTGAGCACTATGACAGGTCTTGGTGGGGGCGTTGTTATTATTCCTTGGCTTACGGGCATCACACGCCTTCAGTTCAAGCAAGCCATGGCGTGTAGCCTTTTAACTATTGCCGCCACCGCTCCCTTTTCCGCCTGGAGGCAAGGAGGGATTGATTTAACACCCGGAGAATGGCTTGCCCTTGGGGGAGGCATTCTCGTAACCTCTCTTCTTGTTAGAAAGCTAACCTCTTATATTCCCCCTCTTCATCTCATTTTAGTTCACAAACTTGCACTAACAGGTGTAATTTTTCTTTCCATGTCCAGAACATTAGCGGCCTTATTTTAGGAGTACAAAAATGAGCACACCTTTTGATTTGACTGTCTATGAGGTTAAGAAAAACCAAAATAGGTATACTTTAGTGGATGTCCGTGAAGCTTATGAACTAAGAGGTCCTGAAGGTCACATTGAGGACACAACCTTAGCGACCCTCGGTTCAGACTTGACTCGCTTTTTACAAGAGGCTGATCCTCAAACAGAATACGTCTTCATTTGCCTCAGCGGGGGCCGCTCAGGCAAAGCCTGCCTCCTCGCCCGGGCGTACGGCCTCACTGCATATAACATGGCAGGTGGGATGAAAGCATGGAAGGAGATGGAGGCACTCCTACCTCCACCCTCCTCGCAATAATATTCTAGCCAATTTTCAATGTGTGCCCCTAGACCCAACGCATGAGTTAGGAAAAAGCTCTTTATCGCAACAATAGGGATTACGGAGAGCAATATATGAGCCATCTTTTGTCTTTACTGGCATTCCATGAATTAAGTTATGCTGACGCACATCCAAAGGAATTAAATTCCACCATGCATTCGGCCCTCCATGACTTTGAGGAACAATGTGGTGGGCATCGTATTTATGTCCCTGTCGTTTTGTAATACAGGTCCCTTTTGTCACACATTCGGTTTTTGCCGTATATTTAGGCCAGGAACGTCCCGTCGCTGTTTCCCACTGTTTAATCAATGTACGTTTACGGCTGCTAAAATCTTGGTGTTTTTCTTGCAAAGCTTTCGCGCTTAGCACTTCGTCTCCAAAGTTTTTGTTTTTGTAGCCCTTAGTCAAATGACTTCTTACTATGGGATGTATTTGTGATCCAGAAACGCTCTCTAATTGATCCAAGTAATTATCAAATTTCTGAAGTCTTCCTGCGTAAGCATCCGGTAAGAACAGGGCAACAATGACTACATAAATTAGGGGAGAAAATTTTTTCCAGCTCATAAAGACCTCTCTGTTTTTTATGGCCTCAATTTATTATTTGAGGAAGGATTCAGTATGGAAAAAAGAAGTGGAGAACTCAATAATCAAAAAAAGGGAAAAACGACTTCTTTTTCTACCTAACCTGAATTTTGAAATAAAAATACTTGAGGCTGACACCTGACTTTTAAAAAGTTAGGATGTCTAGATGTATCTAAGTCACTGTAAATTAACAAAAAAATGAACAGCTTAGACTGATAGAATATTTCGTTGCAGGAACACCGGCCAGAACAGCTGCAGATTTAGTAAATGTTCATCGCAATTCAGCCATCAGATTTTTCCACAAATTGAGAGTGAAGATCGCCCTTAAACAGCAAGATCGAAGCGAGCAATTTTGTGGGAAAATCGAACTTGATGAAAGTTACTTTGGTGGTATACGCAAAGGAAAACGGGGACGTGGCGCCGCTGGCAAGGTCCCTGTGTTCGTAATCTTAAAACGGGGTGGCCAAGTTTACACTCAGGTCATCGATGACACTAAATCTGCAACCCTTATGCCTATTATTCGTCAGAAAATAAAGCCAGACAGCATTGTGTATACTGATTGTTATCGATCTTACAACGCCTTGGATGTTTCCGAATTCAAGCATTATCGCATCAACCACTCAGAAATTTTCGCCCATAAACACAATCACATTAATGGAATTGAAAACTTTTGGAATCAAGCAAAACGCCATCTTAGAAAATATAATGGCGTCCCTAAAATCCACTTCCATCTCTTCTTGAAGGAATGCGAATGGCGCTTTAATATGGGATCACCAAAACTACTCTTAAAGGACCTAAAATTGATCCTTAAAGAATATTATTAGGTGTCAGCCCCAAATACTTTGTTGAGAAAATGCAGCAAATGAGTATTTTTTTAAATTTTTTCAATCCTCATCACTTCCGTAATGCGTCTACGAACTCTCCGAGTTTCTTTGCGAGTTCCGCAAATGCTTTTTCCACCTGTTGCGCAACTTCAATAAAACTTTTCTCTACGTGTTTAATTTCTTCAGTCTCCTGAGTTCGTATGTGGGCCTGAGGTCTTCCTTTCGTGCTCTTGGAAGAAGGAATTGCCTGCACACTACTTTGCCCAGCTCTTTGGGCATTTGTATCAGAACTGTGTTGACCACTTGATGGTGCTATGGTCGTAGGTAAATCTCTGAAAAACTCTGGTTTGAACGCAAATTCCGAAATCACAAACACCTCATTCCGATAGTCAAAAGGAATGTCAGCTAGTAGGTAAGTTGGAGGCATCATACGAATTGTTTTCAAATATTGACCCACAACACCAGTAGGTTTCTTTTGCATAGCTAAAATACGATAATCGAGAGCTAAATTTAAAAGCAATTCATTAAAGCGAAAGGCCATTATCTTTGCTTGTTCTTCAGAAACTTCTATTAAAAGATCTCTAGAAAGTGACTTTCCCCAATCATCTAGCATATAGGGAATTTGCAGTCTTGGAAGCGTAAAAATCAATTCTTCATCTAATGATTTTGTAGTCCATGTTTCTTGAGATTTCACCCACTCCCGTGAAGGGTAGCCCCAATTATTGGGAATTGCTAACACTGAGAAAAGAGTATGTTCGTTAAGCAAAGGATCTGGGCATGATGGCGCCTGATCAGGATCGGAATAGCGATATGTCATCTGATTATGTTGAGAAATAGCGATATTAACCCACTCATCTCTTAATCTTAAAAAAGAGGCTTGAGGTGTTTCCCCTGGAAACAAATTACCTCCTTGATAATTAGATTCAAAAGGCAGATGAAAAACATTCCACCGGTTAGGGTTTTGCCTTAACATTTCATTGATAACCCAAGGTGTATACCATTTATACTGATGAAGATCTTTAATCCGCTTCCGAAATGCAGGTTTCATAACAACATCGGCTTGATCATCCCCGCAAATCACATTCTCAATGGCTTGGAAAACGTGAGGCAGGAGTAAATCATAGGCCAAAGACGCAGACCCACCGTAATAATCCCCAAATTTGTCATAGTACTTTATATATAAAGAGCATTCATGATCTATATTTCTTTGCGCTTTTTCAGCCATACGGCTAATTCTATCTTTCATAGGCATAGTCCTAAATCTAGGACTTGCTTCGTCGGAATCTTCAATGGGGTAGTTAGGAAGAATAACAGCGTAAGAAAGGGAGGAAAAGAATCCTGCTCCCAAAAGAAAAGCAAATAAAAACGATTTTTTCATAAAGAACGCCTCCCTTATAACCACAAACATTAATTATTATGTAAAATTACCCCATTTATAATGTCAAGATTTTATTTCACCTATAGACTTAACAAAATATCCATTTTGCTCATGATGAGTCTCTGGTAAAATATGGTTTCTAATTTAACCTTAACAAAAGGTTTCTTATGAAATTTCCTTCATTTCTCTTGCTTTTCATAATTCACTTGTTTCTTCTTTCCTCTCCCTATCGTGCCTTAGCTCTGAACGATGAAGAACTCCATGATGCAGGCTTTTGGAATAACGCTATGCATTTATTGCGGCAGGAACGATTCGAGAACGCTGGAGAAGAATTTATAAGACTATCTACCGTACTCCCTGATGTGGAGCTTCCTCCAGACGCATCACCAGATGAGTATGATTGGCCTTTGCATATCCTAGATAAATGCTATGGGGGTGTTTGTTACCTGTTAGCAGGCCACAGAGACAGAGCCGCAGAAATTGCTCAAGAAATTGTAGAAGATCCCATTTTCCTTCAAATGGCTCCTAACCGCCATCTTTTTACTTTTCTTAATATACTAGACATGAGGGAAGAAACCACCGCCATGGCTAGAAGAATGCAAGAGTGCGGGGATGTATCACACTTTTCTAAAATGGCTCAAGTTAATTCCCCGTCTTTTCTTAAGCGCCACTTTCCTAACACCCTTCCCTAAAAAACGGGCCTATGGCATGTATAAAAGATGAATAAAACTCCTCTTGCCGAACGATTGCGCCCTCAAACCCTTGATGACGTTATAGGGCAGCGTCATCTCATTGGCCCCGGGAAACCCTTATCCCGCATGGCTGAGAATAAGCATCTTGGCGCCACCACAGAAAATCCTTCCTTTGAATTGAATGGCGCTCTTTTATCCAGGTGTCAGGTCTTTGTTCTCAATCGCCTCTCATCCGAAGATCTTGCGGAAATTTATAAGCGCGCAGAATCCTATTTAGGTAAGACTCTCCCCCTCACCCCGCAGGCAAAGGACCTTCTGATTGAGATGGCCGATGGGGATGCACGTGCTTTCTTAAACCTTGTGGACGTCATTGCAGAGGAATCTCTCGAAAAGCCCCTTGACTCTTCGGAGCTTGCCGACTTTGTGACAAAACGCGCTCCCCTTTATGATAAAGCGCAGGAAGGCCATTATAACCTTATCAGCGCTCTTCACAAATCCTTACGGGGGTCTGATCCAGATGCGGCCTTGTATTGGTTCGCCCGCATGTTAGAAGGAGGAGAAGATCCCCTTTATATTGGACGCCGTATGATTCGCTTTGCATCAGAAGACGTAGGCCTCGCCGATCCGCAAGCTCTTGTTCAAACCCTTGCAGGCGTAGAAGCTTATGAAAGGTTAGGATCTCCTGAAGGGGAACTGGCTCTCGCCCAAGCTTTAGTTTATTTGGCCACCGCTCCTAAATCCAATGCTCTTTATGTCGCTTATCCTCAGGCCCTTAAGGAAGCCCGCGCTTCTGGCTCGTTGATGCCTCCCAAGCATATCCTCAATGCCCCCACGAAACTCATGAAAAAAGAAGGCTATGGGACAGGATACATCTACGATCACGATACGCCCGAAGGGTTTTCAGGACAAAATTACTTCCCAGACGGAATGGGCCGCAAAACATTTTATAAACCTGTGGAGCGCGGCTTTGAGCGGGATATCCAAAAGCGCCTTATGTATTGGCAAAAATTAAGGGACAAGAGGAAGTAAGCCGCGCTTTCATATCTAACACTTTTTCCTGGATGCCAACGGACACCCCTATTAAAAAAACCCCTCACCCGCCCTTTCATTCGGCTTTACGAACTCTTCTAAAACACGACCTTGACCCACCTCTCCGACTTTACATTTAAATATTATCATACATTTTATTAAAAATAAAATTTTTTGATTGACCATTTGAGAAAAAATTTTTATATATGCTTGAAAATTCAACATTAATAAATACGTTATGGAAACTATCCAGACTTATCAACCACCTAAAAAGGAGTACCCTTATCCTATGTTTAAAAACTTCTTCCCTTCATCCACATTAACACGCACAGCTTGCTCTATCGTTCTTGGCGGGCTTCTTCTGCAAAGCCCAGCGGGACAAGTACAGTGGCAGGTCATCCTTCTGGATATATCCGTGTAGACATCGATGATGATTTTAAATCTTTCCTCGTGGACACCCAGGGCAGTTTGAAAGTGACAGCCACTCTCAAAGTAGCCACCCCGGACGGAGTAGAGTGTGGATCTTTTGAGCGATCAACAAACATTAGTCCTAATCAAAAGGAGCTTCCCTTCTCCCATAAACTTATTAATTTTAAAGATATTTCTCTAAGAGATATAAACTTACCTACAGGAGTTGGGCATACTTTATCTCTTGAACTTTTGGCTTTTGAGGAAAGGATGCCGGACGGTGAGTCCAACTTCACAGCTTTCAGGAAAGCTATGGGTTCAATCACGTTAACAGAAGAAGACTTGACTAAGAATATCTCCGACTTGCTTCATTCCATCCTTTCTGGTCGAAAGCCAAAGATCGTGGTAGGTGGTCGCACAGTT
>JACPNY010000074.1 GCA_016185255.1 Pseudomonadota bacterium | reverse complement strand
TTCATAGGATGACTATAACTCCAGCTGTTAGGATAACCCATATTAAAGAAAAGGGTAAAAATACCTTCCACCCCAATCGCATAAGCTGGTCGTATCTATATCGAGGAAATGTCGCCCTTACCCATAAAAAGATAAAAAGAAGAAAAGACATTTTTAAGGCAAACCAAACAATCCCCGGCACCCATGTAAAGGGAAAGATCTGCAAGGGTGGTAACCATCCGCCAAGGAAAAGGATGCTTCCTATAGCACTCATAAGAATCATATTGGCATATTCCCCTAAGAAAAAGAGGGCAAAGGTCATAGAAGAATATTCAACATTATACCCAGAGACAAGCTCAGCTTCCGCCTCTGGCAAATCAAACGGCGCCCGATTAGTTTCTGCGAGAGCAGATACGCTAAAAATCACAGCCATCGGCAAATGGGGAATAATGAACCAAATGTTTTGTTGAGCTTCCACAATCTCACTCAGATTTAAGGAGCCCGCAGACAAAAGAATCGTAATAATCACAAGGCCAATAGAAACTTCATAAGAAACCATCTGAGCTGCGGATCGTAGGGCTCCCAAAAAGGAATACTTTGAGTTGCTTGCCCAACCTGCCATAATAATGCCATACACTCCTAAGGAAGAAATCGCAAAAAGGTAAAGTATCCCCACGTTAATATTGCTAATAACCAACCCTGGGCCAAAGGGAATGACGGCCCATGCGGACAGGCTCAGACCAAAAGTTAGCAAAGGAGCCATAAGGAAAAGAAACGGATTAGCGCGCGTTGGAATAATGGTTTCCTTATGGAGAAGCTTCAATCCATCAGCAAAAGGCTGCAAAAGCCCAAACCACCCCACCACATTGGGACCAATGCGAAGCTGCATGGCGGCAATCACTTTTCTTTCCACATAGGTTAGATAAGCAACGGCCAAGAGCAAGGGAATGAGGATTAGCAGGGTATACTCAATAAGATACAAAAGACCTTCAACATTAGCCATGATGGTCACCTTGAGCAATCTCTCTCTCGCACTTGGCCATCGTAATGGACTGACGTGAAATAGAATCTGTCATATAAAAATTCTCAAGAGCCGCTCTAAAAGGGTCGGAAGAAATCTTGCCTTCCTGTCCGAAAGGAAGCCAGAGCGCCCGTTGGACCGTATCCAACTCCTCAAAAAGAGAGTTAATCTCAACAAGACGTGTCCGAACCTCCTCAAGGGTATCGTAAGGTAAGGTAAGCCCAAGCTTTTCTGACAGAGCTCTTATAATCTTCCAATCTTCTTTAGCTTCCCCAGGAGGAGAAACCGCTTTAAAACTTCTCTGCACCCGTCCTTCTGTATTGACATAGGTCCCTGATTTTTCTGTATAGGCAGCTCCTGGTAAAATCACATCAGCCACACTAGCTCCTCGATCACCATGATGTCCTTGATAAATAACAAACGCGGATTTAAGAAGTGCCGTATCCAGCTCATCTGCCCCTACAAGATAAACGACCTTCATTTTCTTAGCAGCTGCTGCCTCAAGAATCCTTTTGACATCGTACCCTTTGGAAGTAGGCACAAGCCCCAAATCAAGCCCTCCGACCCGGCTTGCCGCCATGTGCAAAACATTAAATCCATTCCAAGGATCCGGAACAGTGGCCTTTCCTTGATGAATAAAGCCATACTTCTCCGCAATCTGTCTTGCAAGGTGAAGAAGAGCTCCTCCATCTTCTCGCCTTAGAACCCCTGGCCCTACAATCATCATAGGACATTTTGCGGCCTTGAGTGAGGCTGCTATAGGATGGGAGCCGCCTAGAATTTTTTCAAGAATCAAGGGATCATTACCCAGAGAGTTAACAGGATAACCAAGATCATGAGAGGGACCAATAAGAGCTACTGGAAGACCTGAATACAGATAATTCTTACGAATACGCGCATTAATAAGAGGCGCTTCCCAGCGCGGGTTTGTCCCAATCAAAAAGCAAAAATCTGCCCGTTCAATTCCCGCAATCGTCGTATTAAAAAGATAGCTACAGCGAGGGTCACTCTCATTCTGTGCCCCATCCTGACGACAATCAATATGAGGAGAGCCAAGAGCTTCCATTAAATCTTTTAAAACCACCATCGCTTCTGCATCGACCATATCGCCCACAATGGCAGCGATCTGATCTCCAGGGATATCCTTCAAACGTTCAGCAATGGCCGCAAAAGCTTTGTCCCAACTCACGGGAGAAAGACGCCCATCTTTCTTACGCACATAGGGTTGATCAAGGCGTTGATATTTGAGGCCATCATAGGAAAAGCGCACCTTGTCAGAAATCCAATCCTCATTGACCTCGTCGTTTTGTCGGGGGAGAACGCGCATTACTTCTCGCCCCCGTGTATCAAGGCGAATAGCACTCCCCACCGCATCAAACACATCTATGGAAGGTGTGTGAGATAACTCCCATGGTCGGCCTCGATAATTGTAAGGCTTAGACGTCAGTGCCCCCACAGGACAAATATCAATCAGATTGCCTGAGAGTTCAGAGGTAATGGCCTTTTGCACATAGGTCCCAATTTCCATGTCTTCTCCTCGCCCTGTAGCGCCAAGCTCCGGCACGCCCGCAACCTCTGTTGCAAAGCGGATACAGCGGGTACACTGAATACAACGGTTCATCGCCGTTTCAATGAGGGGACCAAACTCTTTATCAGGGACCGCTCGTTTGTTTAAGGCGTAACGGCTCGAATCTCCTCCATAAGCAACAGTGATATCTTGCAGGTCACACTCCCCACCCTGATCACAAATTGGGCAATCCAAAGGATGGTTAATAAGAAGGAATTCTAAAACCCCTTGACGAGCTTTTTTCACCATGGGCGTTTGGGTCCGAATGACCATTCCCTCACAGGCGGGCATAGCACAGCTCGCAATCGGCTTAGAACTATGGTCCATTTCCACCAAACACATGCGACAGTTACCCGCAATGGAAAGTTTGGGATGATAACAAAAGACAGGAATTTCGATGTCCAGCATTTCAGCTGCTTGAAGAACGGTCATCCCTTCAGGGACATCAACCTCTTTGTCATCAATGGTGAGTTTTGGCATGGTGTGTGTGCTTCTCTATAGGAACAAGATCTTTTTTAATAATTTCTTGGAATTTGGGTGTAATAAGGTTCCAATCCAACACGTCTACCTTAAAGGGCAAATTAGATTCTTCAAAATCTTCATTGATATGTCCTTGCACATTAAGAGGGATTGACTCTTTAAAGCATAAATCAAGGTCAGAAAATTGCTTGTGCGTTCCTTTGACACGTGAGCCAAAGGCATAAAAAGTATAAGGATATTTATTCAAAATATCTTGGACGATTTTCCAATGACGCTCTTCCATATAAATCACACCAAATCCTTAAGCTTTAAGATCAAGTTATCCATTTCTTTTGAGAAGATATCAAAAATCGCAACAATTGCCTCTAAATTTTCCTTATTATACGTATGAACGGTTAAATTTCGCGCATCTTGAAAAGCAAACCAAATCTCTGGATCCTTAATGAGTTGCTCATGCACAGCCTTTCGAAAGGTATCTTTAGGAGACCCCACCGTAAGTCCTCTCCCTTCAAGCACACGTTTCATCACTTTCCAGCATAATTCATAACAAAATTCAAAAGCTTGTGCAGCTCCTGTCTTGTCTCGATCTGTTACCATATCCTTACGGAATCGTTCAAAAACATCTCGGGCTTTGAGAAGATGGCTAATATCTATGTCTTCGATAATTGTCATTCTTTACTCCCTTCTCAATCGTCGCTCAAGCTCTGGACGAAAATGGCGAATTAACCCCTGCACTGGCCAGGCTGCTGCATCGCCAAGGGCACAAATGGTATGCCCTTCAATCTCATGGGTCACTCCTTCGAGCTGATCAATATCCTCAGACGTCCCCTCTCCCTCCGCAAGGCGCATAAGCATGCGCCACATCCATCCTGTGCCTTCGCGACAGGGCGTACATTGACCACAGCTTTCATGCATGTAAAATTTAGATAGACGTGCAATAGCGCGCACCACATCGGTGGACTTATCCATCACAATCACCCCCGCTGTCCCAAGGGCGCTTTTAACCTGAGCAAGAGAGGTGAAATCCATCAAAACCGTGTCACAAATCTCCTTTGGAAGAAGGGGAACAGACGATCCCCCCGGAATGACTGCCAAAAGATTGTCCCATCCTCCCCGCACACCGCCTCCATGCTTTTCGATAAGGTCTTTCATTGGAATACCTAAAGCTTCTTCTACATTACAAGGCTTGTTGATATGCCCCGAAAGGCAAAAAATTTTCGTACCTGTATTATCAGGGGTTCCAATGCTCGCAAACCAACTTCCTCCTCGACGTAAAATCGTCGGCACAACCGCAAGAGTCTCCACATTGTTCACAATGGTAGGGCAGCCATAAAGACCCACAACTGCTGGAAAAGGAGGCTTAAGGCGAGGCATCCCTTTGCGCCCTTCTAAACTTTCAAGAAGGGCCGTTTCTTCTCCGCAGATATAAGCCCCTGCCCCTCGATGAACATAAAGCTCAAACTTCCAGCCAGAATTTGCAGCATTCTTTCCTAAAAGTCCCGCGTCATAGGCCTCTGCAATGGCGGCCTCCAAATGTTCTGCTTCTTGATGAAACTCTCCTCGGATATAAATATATCCCACATGAGCCCCTATGGCAAAAGCCGCAAGAAGAGCTCCTTCTATAAGTTTATGCGGCTCATAGCGAAGGATATCACGATCCTTACATGTCCCGGGCTCACTCTCATCTGCATTAATGATGAGGTACCGGGGCATCATCCCCCCTTCTTTCGGCATAAAGGACCACTTCTTGCCCGTGGGAAAGCCTGCTCCCCCCCGTCCTTTTAAGCCTGAGGTTATGACCTCTTGAATGATCCAATCTTGTCCTTTTTCAAGAAGATTTTTTGTTTTGTCCCAGTCGCCTCGACTCTGGGCCCCCTTAAGACGCCAGTCGTCAGTGCCATGAAGATTTGTAAAAATACGATCACTTTCCTTTAACATGCAGCCAACTCCTCAAGGAGCTTGATAAGGCTTTCTTCCGTTAAATCCTCGTAATAAGTATCATTAATCTGAACAACTGGCGCATTCACACACGCCGATAAGCATTCCACTTCATTCAAAGTAAACCGCCCATTTTTAGTGGTTTCCCCACATTCAATGCTTAAATGACGCTTACACGCTGAAAGCAAAGTCTCACTTCCCCGCAGCATACAAGGCGTCGTGCCACACACTTGCACATGATATGTCCCCATAGGTTTCAAATTAAACAGGGTGTAAAAGGTGGCCACCTCATAGCCACGAATAACTGGCATTCCTAGAATTTCTGTTACTTTTTCAATAGCACTTGGCGGAAGCCAGCCCCCGCATTGGTGCTGCGCTAGATAAAAGAGAGGCAAAATGGCACTTGCTTGGCGACCTTCAGGATACCGCTTCAGAATCTCTGGAATTTTAGCTTCGTTTTCAGGAGAAAAAGTAAAAGAACTGAAATCTTCTACGCTCTTACTCTTTCCTTTGACGAGTTCGTTCTTCACCGATCAATCTCCCCAAATACGATATCCAAAGATCCAATGATACTGGGCACATCTGCTAGCATATGGCCTTTTGCCATCATATCTAAAGCTTGTAAGAAGGCAAAGCCAGGAGCCCTAATTTTACACCGGTAAGGTCGGTTGCTTCCATCCGACACCAAATAGACGCCAAACTCTCCCTTGGGAGCTTCAACAGCCGTGTAGGTTTCGCCCTTAGGAACATGATAGCCTTCTGTATAAAGCTTGAAATGATGAATAAGGGCTTCCATGGAGGTCTTCATTTCCTCTCGAGGAGGGGTAGTAATTTTATAGTTTTTTACTTTCACAAGGCCTTCTGGCATTTTTTCTAAGCATTGCTGGATAATGCGGACACTTTGGCGCATTTCCTCCATACGGACGAGGTACCGATCATAGCAATCGCCATTTTTTCCAACAGGAATGAGAAAGTCCATTTGGTCATAAACTTCATAGGGTTGAGTCTTCCTCAAATCCCATGCAACGTTTGAGGCCCTTAACAAGGGACCACTAAATCCCCAGTCTAGGGCTTGATCTGCCGTAACAATGCCAATATTAACGGTGCGCTGCTTGAAAATAGGGTTTTCCGTCAGCAATCCTTCAATATCATCAATCACCCGAGGAAAACGCTCGGCAAAAGCTGCAATGTCGTCAACCAAGCCTTCGGGGAGATCTTTTTGCACCCCGCCCGGCCGGAAATAGGCCGCATGCATGCGGGCACCTGAAACCCGCTCATAAAAGCCCATCAAAATTTCCCGCTCCTCAAACCCCCACAAAAGAGGAGTCATCGCCCCTACATCAATAGCCATGGTTGTAATGTTGAGGAGATGGTTCAAAAGACGTGTAATCTCTGAAAAAAGGACCCGGATGTATTTCGCTCTCAGTGGAATTTCAAGAGCCAGCAATTTTTCCACCGCCAAGGCAAAAGCATGTTCTTGACACATGGGGGAGACATAATCGAGGCGATCAAAATAAGGAATGGCTTGAAGATAGGTTTTATATTCAATAAGCTTTTCTGTGCCCCGATGGAGAAGGCCAATGTGTGGATCTGCGCGCTCCACCACCTCCCCATCCATTTCTAAAATCAAGCGCAATACCCCATGAGCAGCGGGGTGCTGTGGACCAAAATTAAGAGTAAAGTTTTGGGTTTCAGCCATCAGCGCTTTTCCGTTTCAAGAACCGTTTGCGTTGCATATTCCATCCCTTCCCAAGGACTCTCAAAATCAAAAGTTCGGAAAGCTTGAGGGAGATTGACGGGTTCATAAACAACCCGCTTTTGGTCCTCATCATAACGCACTTCCACATATCCTGTGAGAGGAAAATCCTTGCGCAAGGGATGCCCTTCAAATCCATAGTCCGTTAAAATACGCCTTAAATCCGGGTGGTCATCAAAGGGAACTCCATAAAGATCAAACACCTCTCTCTCCCACCAGTTTGCGCTACTATAAACAGAGATGACAGAGGGAACGGGCATACCCTCCTCGACTTCAATTTTAATCCGAAGGCGTTGATTATGCGTAAGACTAAGTAAATTATACACCACATCAAAACGTGCCTCACGACCCAAATAATCTACCCCACAAACATCCATCAATTGAGCGAATTGAAGAGCATCAGAATCCCTTAGATAGGTCAAAACCCGAACAATCGAGCTTCGTTCTACGGTCACCATAAGTTCATCATAAGCAACGGACCAGTGCACAATATCTGTGCCGATTTCTTCTGAGATCAGATTCCCTAAGGCCTCAAGTTTAGTTGCACTATCCGTCTTCATCGCGAGAAAGTCTGTCTCCGCCTAATTTTCCGCTGCAATTGCAAGATGCCATAAAGAAGAGCTTCTGCTGTGGGAGGACACCCGGGGACATACACGTCCACCGGAATGATCCGATCACACCCACGCACAACAGAATAGGAGTAATGATAGTACCCTCCCCCATTGGCGCAGGACCCCATAGAAATAACATAGCGCGGCTCGGCCATTTGGTCGTACACCTTCCTCAAAGCAGGCGCCATTTTGTTGCACAAGGTCCCCGCCACAATCATCAAGTCCGCTTGACGAGGGCTGGGACGAAAGACAACGCCAAAGCGATCCAAATCATAACGAGAGGCCGCCGTTTGCATCATCTCAACCGCACAACAGGCAAGACCAAAGGTCATGGGCCATAAGGACCCCGCTTGAGCCCACGCCGCCACATCATCAAGTTTTGCGACTATAAATCCTTTTTTACTCACTTCTTGCCCAAGGGTTTCCAACAGCACATCAGGATCTATTCCCTCCGGAATTGCATCAAGACTATAGCCTGCTTTTAAGGCTTCAGGCGAAAGAGATGGCTTTTTTATTCCCATTCTAACGCCCCTTTGCGCCATTCATAAATAAACCCGACTCCCAAAGTGCCAAGGAAAAGCAGCATGGATAAAAATCCAAATAATCCGATGCTTTTCAAGCTCACAGCCCAGGGAAAAAGAAAGGCAATTTCCAAGTCAAAAATGATGAATAAAATGGCAATAAGATAAAACCGCACATCAAATTTTAGACGTGCATCACTAAAGGCTTCAAAGCCACATTCGTAAGCAGAAAGTTTTTCTGCATCGGGCCGCCGTGGGCCTCTCCAAAAAGACAAAAGGACGAGGAAAAGCGAAATCCCAAAGGCTACCGCCATAAAAACTAAAATATTGAAGTAGTCTTCAAGGCTCCCCTTCAAGGGCATACTCATAAATTGGCTTGAAGAAAGCGTCATCATTGTCCCCCTCTTTTACTCTTATTCATACACTACCCAGAGGGGGCTTGGAAACAGCAATCTTGGAGGAATTTTTTGTCGTACCTCTTACGAGCTTATAATTCATTATCAAAGAAATTTTAGAAAAAATCAAATTTTCCAATTGGCCATCTAGGAGCTTTCGTCGTCTTCAAACTTTCAGATCAAACGCTGCCTTTATCAGATCCTTTGTATAGCGCTCTTGAGGAGTGGTAAAAATAGATGTGGCAGATCCTTGCTCAACTATCTTTCCTTTTTTCATGACCAAAACCTCGTGACTTAAAGCTCTGACAACCGCAAGGTCATGGCTAATAAAAAGATAAGAAAGGCGATGGGACGTTTGGAGCCTTTTTAAAAGTTCAATGATGTCCATTTGAACGGAACGATCAAGAGCAGATGTAGGTTCATCCAGAACCACAAGTTTAGGCTTTAAGGCAATCGCCCGCGCAATGGCAATGCGTTGGCGCTGGCCCCCAGAAAACTCATGAGGGTAGCGATGCCTTGCCTCTGGATCAAGACCGACTTCCATGAGTGCTTGAATCACGCAAAGATCCCGCGCTTCTTTTGTTTCTCCAAGCCCATGAATTTCAAGCCCTTCTGCTATAATTTGAGCCACACTCATGCGTGGGCTAAGCGATCCATAGGGATCTTGAAAAACAACCTGCATCTCACGACGTAAGGGTCGCATCGCTTTACGAGAGAGTCCCTGAATATCTCTGTCATGAAACCAAATATTTCCCTGACTCTTTTCAAGGCGCAAAACCGCCATGGCAAGGGTTGTTTTGCCTGACCCACTTTCTCCAACAATCCCTAAAGTATGACCTTCTTTAAGGGTAAAACTTACCTCATCTACAGCCCGAATATCTCCTACTTTTCTGCGGAGAAGGCCTTCGCGAATATCAAAATGAACCTTAAGGTGATCTGCTTTGAGAATAAAAGGCGCTTCAGGAGACACAGGCACTGCCTCTCCCTTTGGAAAGGAATTGATGAGTTTTTTTGTATAAGCGGATGTAGGGTTAGCAAAAACATTCTCCGTTTTTCCCTCTTCTTCCACTTGCCCGTCCTTCATCATCACAAGGTGATCCGCCATTTTGCGAACGATCCCTAAGTCATGGGTAATGAGAAGCATAGCCATCCCTAGTTGTCGTTGGAGATCTTTTAAAAGCTCCAAAAGCTTGGCTTGGATGGTCACATCAAGAGCTGTGGTCGGCTCGTCCGCAATAAGGATCTGCGGCTCACACGCAAGGGCCATCGCAATCATAACCCTTTGGCGTTGCCCTCCTGAAAGCTGATGAGGATAGGCCTGAAGGCGCGCCGCACCGTCCTTAAACCCAGCCATCTCCAAAACTTCAATACAGCGCTTGCGTGCAGGAGCTCCCGTAAGACCTTTATGCACTTGAAGAACCTCTCCGATCTGTTTCTCAACCGAGTGAAGAGGGTTCAAAGAGGTCATGGGCTCTTGAAAAATCATGGCAATTTTGTTGCCGCGAATCTCTCGAAGCATGGCCTCCCCTCCTCCCACCAGGTCTTGTCCTTCAAAATAAATATGCCCCTTCGGATGAGAGGCTTTGGGATAAGGCAAAAGTTGAAGAATAGACAGAGCTGTGACTGATTTTCCCGACCCGCTCTCCCCCACAAGAGCCACCGTTTCATGGGGATTTAGGGTAAAGGAAACTGATTTAACCGCCTCAATAACCTTATTACCTTGAGAGAAGTGAACAGACAGATCTTCAACAGAGAGGAGAGGTTTTTTCATTTAATAATGATACCTACAGGATACGATAAACAACCCATTAGAATTATACTCATAAATCAGCCTGTGTTCCTCATCAATTCTTCTGGACCAATACCCTAGTAAGTTTAATCTTAAAGGTTCTGGCTTACCAATACCTTCAAAGGGATTTCTGAGGACATCTTTGATGAGCTTATTAAGACGCTCCAGCTTTTTTTTATCATTTTTTACCCAACATTGATACTCTTCCCAAGCTAGGGTAGAAAAAACAATATTAGTCATTAAGGCTAGTCCTCAATAAGTGCATGCACTTGTCCTTTACCCGCCCTTAACTCAGCAATAGAAGAAAGAATGCGCTGAGCATTTTTTGGATTACTTAAGATATAAGCTGTTTCTTCAAGAGCATTATAATCTTCTAAAGACATCATAACCATGTTTCCACTCTTTCGTGTAATAATAAGAGGTTCATGGCGATCTTTTGTCCTATCCATAATATGCTTCATATCTTTTCTGAGTTCAGAAAAACTTACCGCTTGCATGACAGCTTCTCCTTTTTATGTACGTTATATTGTACATATAATAGTACAACTTATTGAGGTTGTCAAGTTTCTCATACTGTCGTTTTCCTGGGGTCAAAGGCATCTCGAACCGCTTCTCCAATAAAAATGAGAAGAGTTAACATCACAGCCAACACAGCAAAAGTCGTCATCCCCAGCCAGGGCGCTTGAAGGTTATTTTTTCCTTGATTCAGCATTTCTCCTAAAGAAGGAGACCCAAGGGGCAAACCAAATCCCAAAAAATCAAGAGAAGTGAGAGTTGTGATGGAGCTATTAAGAATAAACGGCATAAAGGTCAGTGTTGCGACCATGGCATTGGGCAGAACGTGGCGCACAATAATTCGTGGCGTTGAAAGACCTAAAGCTCTTGCTGCTTTAACGTAATCTAAATTTCGCGCCCGCAAAAATTCAGCTCTTACCACGGGCACAAGCGCCATCCAACTAAAGAGTAACATCAAACTTAAAAGCCACCAAAAGTTGGGTTGCACAAGACTTGCCAAAATGATCAACAGGTAAAGGACTGGCATGCCTGACCATATCTCAATGAATCTTTGAAAGAGAAGATCCGTAAGGCCTCCAAAATAACCTTGAACGGCTCCCGCAGCCACCCCCACAAGGGAGCTACAAAGGGTCAACGTCAAGCCAAAGAGGACCGAGATCCGAAACCCATAAATAAGACGTGCAAGCACATCCCTGCCCTGGTCATCTGTCCCTAACCAATTTTCTCTTGAAGGGGGGGCAGGTGCTGGCACCGGCAAGTCATAGTTTACTGTATTATAACTATAAGGAATGAGCGGCCAAATCATCCACCCTTTTTTGTCAATAAGGTCGCGCACAAAGGGATCTCGATAGTTGGTTTCCGTTTCAAATTCTCCTCCAAAGGTCGTCTCCGGATATTCCTTAAAAACAGGGACGTAATAGTGGCCGTCATATTTCACGAGGAGCGGTTTGTCATTTGCAATAAACTCTGCAAAAAGTGTTACAAAAAATAAGGCTAGAAAAATCCAGAAAGAAATGTACCCCCGTTTGTTAGCCTTAAACTGAGAAAGGCGCCGCAGCGTGAGGGGTGAAAAAGCCATTATCCCATCCTCTTCTCAAAATCAATGCGAGGATCAATGAAGGTATAGGTAAGATCCCCTAAGATATGAAGAAAGAGCCCGAGAAGGGTAAAAACATAAAGCGTTCCAAAAACAACAGGGTAATCTCGACTAACCGCCGATTCAAATCCTAAAAGCCCTAAGCCATCGAGAGAAAAGATAACCTCAATCAACAAGGATCCTGCAAAGAAAATATGAATTAAGGCCCCCGGCATTCCTGCTACAACAATCAACATGGCGTTGCGAAAGACATGACCGAAAAGGACACGTCTTTCAGTCAGGCCTTTGGCACGTGCTGTCACCACATACTGCTTGTTAATTTCTTCGAGAAATGAGTTTTTCGTAAGCAACGTAAGACTTGCAAAGCCACTAATCACAAGGGCTGTAATAGGCAAGGTCATATGCCAAAAATAATCAAGAATTTTGGGCCCTAAACTTAATTGATGCCAATTGTCTGAGACAATCCCTCTCAAAGGAAAGATTGACCAAAAACTCCCTCCTGCAAACAAAACAATTAGAAGGATCGCAAATAAAAATCCAGGGATTGCATAGCCTACAATGACAACAGCACTTGACCATACATCAAAGGCTGTCCCATCCAGAACAGCCTTTCGAATGCCTAAAGGAATAGAGATGAGATACACAAGAAGCGTTGTCCACAACCCAATACTAATAGAAACGGGCATTTTCTCGATAATCAAACCAATCACCGAGCGATCTTTGAAATAACTATCCCCAAAGTTAAAGGTAAGATAATTTTTCATCATCATGATAAAACGCTCAAGGGGAGGCTTATCAAAGCCAAACATTTTCTCGAGTTTAGCGATAAATTCTGGATCAAGACCTTGGGCCCCGCGATACTTTGAGTCAAACAAATGAGACTCACCGAACTGTTCCAAAGCTTGGATGGACTCCGTCCCAGATCCTGTAAGACGCGCCGTTGCATCAATATTGTTGCCCCGCATCTTCGCAATCATTTGTTCGACAGGTCCTCCAGGAGCTGCTTGAATAATGATAAAGTTAATAACCATAATCCCAAAAAGGGTCGGAATGATGAATAAAAGTCGCCTTAAGAGATAAGGTAACATTAACTTTTCACCCACCACGTACTAAAGCCCACTCCATCCTTTGGCTTTTTTTCTGGCATACCAAACTTATTCCAGTAAGCAATACGACTGGTTTTACTGTACCACCCTGGAACTCCATAATGCCCCCACAAAAGGACACGATCTAAAGCGTGCACTCGACTTGTAAGAGTCGTTCTATCAGGAGAATTAATCACAAGCTCCACCAGCTCATCTACAACGGGATCTTTAATTCCAGCCAAGTTATGTCCATTGTTCACATCTGCGTGCTTAGATCCCCAGAATTCTCTCTGTTCATTTCCAGGCGTTTCACTTTCAGGAATTATTCCCATAATCATGTCATAATCAAAATCACCCTCCTTTTCAATATATTGAGAAGGTGTGAGAGTCCGCGGCGTTACCTGGATTCCTAAAGGTATCAGATTTCTTTGTAAGGCAAGGGCCGCCTTTTCGTATCCAGGATCCGCCAGCAAAAATTCAAAAGCAAAGGGCTCCCCTGTTTTGGCATTGACTCTCTTACCATCTTTGACAACCCATCCCGCTTCTTTCAAAAGCTTGTCGGCTTGAGCCAACACTTTCCGATCATTTCCAGAGCTATTGGTAACAGGAAGCTTAAATTCTTGAGTAAAGACTTCTGGAGGAAGTTTGTCTTTAAAAGGCTCTAAAATCGCCAGCTCTTCCCCTTGCGGAAGACCCGAAGAGGCTAAGGGTGAGTTGCTAAAATAACTTAAGCTCCGTGTGTAAGAGCTAAAGAAAAGATTCTTATTCGCCCATTCAAAATCAAAGGCTTTTTCAAGAGCTTCTCGAACTTTAGGGTCTTTAAAAAGAGATTTTCGGGTATTAAAGACAAACAATTGCATCCCTCGAGGGAGCCCATTGGGTGATTCCTTTAAAATAATTTTTCCTTCTTTTACCGCAGGAATATCATAGCCTGTTGCCCAGTTTTTCGCCAGATTTTCTTCTCGAAAGTCATGATCCCCTGCTTTAAAAGCCTCAAAAAGAACGCTTTGATCTCGGTAATAAACATAGGTAATATCAAAGTTACTTTGCCCCTTTTGAGAGGGGATATTTTCTCCCCACCAGTTGGGGATTCTTTCGTAGGCAATGGTCTGTCCCGCCTTGAAATCCTTGATCTTATAGGGACCACATCCAATCGGAGGGACAAGGTCTGCCTTTTCAAAGTCATGCTTTTCATAGTAAGCCTTTGAGAACACGGACAATTGGCCTAAAATGACGGGAAGTTCTCGATTTTTATCTGTTGTAAAAGTAAATTTCACTTCCTCAGGACTTATTTTCTCTACATTCTTCACGTCCCGATAATATTGAGCAAAAAGAGGCAGTCCTTTTTTCATAATAGTATAAAAGGAAAAAATTACATCATCCGCCGTGACTGGGGTTCCATCGGAAAAAGTTGCATTCTTGTTCAACGTAAAGGTGACACTTTTACGGTCTGGCGCTAACTCAACCTTGTCAGCCAAATATCCATACATGGACATCGGCTCATCTCCCGCTAAAGTCATAAGAGTACAATGAAGCATCCCCGCTCCTGCCGCTGCATTCCCTTTGATGATAAAAGGATTAAAAGAATCAAAACTTCCAAACGTGGCAAGTTTTACCATGCCCCCCTTTGGGGCGTTTGGATTAACATAATCAAAATGAGTAAAATTTGCAGGGTATTTTAAGTCACCATATGTCGCGATGCCGTGAGTGGAAGGAGGAGGAGTTTCAGCATAAAGAGAAGAAAAAGAGAAGAGAAGGGTTAGTAAAAAAAAGGATGTCAATCGATTCATTTTTTCTCCTGTTATGCACTACGTGAATGAGTTTATTGAGTTCTTTTTTGTCATGGAGAGCGCAGAGAAGCAAGACCTATAAATTTACTCCTTTATTGTAGTATCTGTTTTAAGGCATCTTTTGCATTATTTATTGAACTTATCCACAGTCCATGGTAGCTACTCTTAACCACATGAACCAAATCAGCAAAGAGAGTTTTTATGTTACGACGCGCCTATGATTGGGTTTTAAGCTTTGCGAACCACCCGTATGCTATTTGGATCTTGGGCGCCGTTTCCTTTGCAGAAAGTTCCTTTTTTCCCATCCCTCCCGATCCCCTTTATATTGCCATGCTCTTAAGCCGTCGCGACAAAACCTGGAAACTCGCTGGCGTTTGTACGATAACATCTGTTATAGGAGGCTGGCTTGGATATGCCATTGGCCATGGACTCTATGAAACAGTGGGAGAGTTCATTATTTACACCTATGGTCTTCAAGCGACATTTGAGAAATTTCAAGAAAGTTTTAACCAATGGGGCTTTTGGATTGTGGCCTTAAAGGGCCTTACGCCTATTCCTTATAAGGTTGTAACCATTGCGTGCGGCGTGACAGGCCTTGATTTTACAACATTTACAGTGGCATCTCTTGTTGCGCGTGGGTTTCGCTTTTTCTCGCTAGCCCTTTTATTCTGGTACTTTGGTCCACCTCTAAAAGTCTATATTGAAAAAAACCTAACCTTTGTAACACTCGCGTCTATGACAGCCCTTTTAGGTGGATTTGGGATTCTTTATGCTTTAGGATAAAAGAAAAAAAGGAGAATTCTATGTGCTTAACATTCCTTAAAAATACATCATCACGACTCCTCTTAAGCCTCCTAACACTATTTTCCGTTGGTGTTTTAGGCATGGCGTATGTCTTAGAACATTATTATGGTTTTCAGCCATGTCAAATGTGTCTTTATGAACAAAAGATTTTTATGGTAACCGGCGCCATCTCCCTTTTCAGCCTTCTCCTGCTTTCAGCGCGCTGGCAACATTATGCCATTGTCTTATTAGGATTTCTTTTCTTGGGAGGCGCCCTTGTGGCCGCCTATCATGTGGCCATACAGCATCATTGGGTGAGCTTGCCTGCCTTTTGCAGCTCCCAAGACTTTAGCTCTTTTGACTCCGTTGAAGCCTTAAAAGAGCAAATGCTTAAAACGCCCCTCGTAAGATGCGATCAAGTCACCTGGAGTCTTTTTGGCCTTTCTCTTGCTGCTTATAATGCCATCATTTCTCTTATCCTGGCTCTTCTTTGCTGGAAATGGGCGTGCAAACACCGATGACTCCTCTTCCTGGCCACCCATCCCCCAACAAGCAAATTGAATCCATGCTACGGGTGAATTTGGCTGGGGAATATGGCGCTCAGCGCATTTA